>CAXTRN010000109.1:3537-12082 GCA_964246645.1 uncultured Acidobacteriaceae bacterium | reverse complement strand
GCGGCGGACCTGCTCGTCGAGCGCATAGAGCAGTTGTTGCCCGGTGGTGGCGCCCGCAAATGCCGTGCGATGGTACAAAGTACCGCCAAAACGGCGGAAGTCGAGCAAACCTTCAGGGGTGCGATTGAACGGTACGCCCATACGATCGAGCAGGTCGATGATCGCGGGGCCCTGCTGCGTCATCTGCTTGACGGGCGTCTGGTTGGCGAGAAAATCACCGCCAAAGATGGTGTCATCAAAGTGCTTGGAAACGTCGTCGCCTTCGCCTTTGAGGTTTTTGGCGGCGTTGATACCGCCCTGCGCGCAAACCGAGTGCGAACGCTTCACGGGCACGATCGAAAACAGGTCGACGTTGCCCCCGGCTTCGGCGATCTTGATGACAGAGGAAAGGCCGGCAAGGCCTCCGCCGACGACGATGATGCGTGGTGTTGTTGCCATTGGCTTACAAACCTCAGGAGCGGGAGCCCCGTCGAGTGTCTTCAGTTATCGGCACGGCGGAAACTGTGCCCTTGCATTCGTGCCTGTGCTTGTTGTGTCTGCGCTTGTTGTGCCTACGCTGGCGCATCCGCGTGCCCGGCGGCGGCACCCTGGTTGGCTGTTTGTTGTTTGGCGGACTGTTGCGTGGCGATCTGGTGGTTTTGGGCGTCGACGAAGACGAGTTTGGGCTGGTGTTGCCTCGCTTCGGTTTCGTCGAGCCATGAAAAACTGGCAATGATCACAAGGTCACCGGCATGTGCAAGGCGGGCTGCCGCGCCATTCAAACAGACTTCGCCGGAGCCGGCCGCTGCCGGGATGGCATAGGTTTGCAGGCGGCTGCCGTTGGTGACATTCCACACGTGGACGGCCTCGAACGGCTGAATGTCTGCGGCCTGGAGGAGATTGATGTCGATGGCGATGCTTCCCTCATAGTTCAGGTCGGAGCGCGTAACCGTGGCCCGATGGATCTTCGATTTCAGCAGCTTACGAAACATGTCTTGCTCTTCTCCCACCAAAGCCGATGCGGTAGCGCCTGAAGGGGACTCAGCGAACCTCGCCGGGCTGCGTTGGATTGGTGGTGCCTGGCGGTACTGTCGATGGAGCTGGAAGCACCACGCCGGCGGGTTGGGCGGGCATCACGTCCGCCGGTGCGTTGGGGTACTTCCAGACCACCGCATACATGCTGATGAACCCCATGAAGCAGAGCGCCGCGCCGAGTGCGCCCCAGGCGTAGCCCGATTTACGCCGTGCGCGCACGCCCGGCGTGATACCCCACTTTGCACAGAAAAGCCAGCCGCCGTAGGCGAAATGCCAGCAGGTCGCGATCATCGCAATGGCATAGATGGCAAACATCCAGGGGTTGGACAGCTCGTGCTGCACCTTGGCAAAGGCCGCGCCCGGGTGTTCCGGCAGGCTAATGCCGGAAAAACGCTGTCGCCACACATGCTGAATGATGTACGCGAGCGCGATGATGCCGGTGATGCGCTGCGTGAGGTAAGCCCAGTTGCCGGCCCACGGATAGACATTCACATTGGAGCGGCCGCGAAAAGAGATCCACACGCCATAACCCGCGTGGAAGGCGAGCGGGATAAAGATGAAAGCCCATTCCAGTACACGGACCAGCGGCAGGCTGTTGAGGAACTTTACCTGTTGCGCGTAAGCCAGCGGACCGTTCCAGGTCTCGAAGTTGGAAAGGATGTGCTCAAGAAGAAAGGCGCCGATAGGAATGATGCCCGAAAGCGAGTGCAGCCGCCGCCATAGATAGCTGTGACCTTCGCCGGCGCGCAGCGGTTGCACGCCACGGCGTCCAGGCCCTTGAACGGGCTGGGCATTGTCGGCGGGTGCCATGGGTGCAGCTGCGGCCATCGGAAACGGTCTCCTGAGGGATTGCGTATAAGCGCATCGCTCGTCTTGTGCTGCAATCTCAATTATTGGTCGCAGGAAAAACGCTGGTCAAGCAACCTTTAGGGGATGTGTTCGCTTATCGTTCGCTTTGTGCGAATTCGCTTGAGTGAGGGACGGGATCGCGGCCTTCCGTACTGAAAATCTGGGCGGGCGGTTGCTAAAGCGACGCCGTCCGGAGCTGCGCGAGCAGGGCGCGAAAGGCTTCGCCGCGATGGCTGACAGCCCACTTCTGTTCACTCGTGAGTTCGGCCAGCGTAAGGCCGCGGGAGCGCACCAGAAAAAGCGGGTCATAGCCAAAGCCGGTCGTTCCACGCGGAAAAGTGAGGATTTCGCCTCCGACGTCGCCTTCGGCTCGCAACAAAACCTCGCCCCCGCGCGCAACGGCCAGCGCGCAAACGAATCGGGCGAGACGGTTATAGTTTTCCCCTGCCGGCTTTTGCAAGGCGGAAAGCAGACAGCGGTTGTTGCGTTCGGCCCGGCTGAGGCCCGATGCGGTCTCGAATGCAAGGTCGTCTGCAAAACGTGCCGAACGAACCCCCGGCCGACCGCCAAGCGCCTCCACCTCCAACCCGGAATCATCCGCCAGCACCAACAGTTCCGGCGCGAGGCAGGAGTAGGCACGAGCCTTCAACGCCGCGTTTCCTGCAAAGGTCGGGGCGTCCTCCACAGGTTCCGGCATAGCTTCGAGCCCGGGTAGCGGAAGTACGCGGATGTGTTCCGTTCGTGCAGCGTCGGCAAACTCCCGGAGTTTGCCGGCGTTGGTGGTCGCGATATGGAGCGTTCTTGTCACAGCAGGTGCGATGTGTGTTTCAGCGTGTATCAGGGTCGGTCAGATTTCTGCAGTCGGGGGCGCCCGTCTTAGAGCAAGTGGAGAGCCCGGAAGGTAGCAGCGCCGATCTTCGTTGCAATTCACCGGGAAATCGCCTCGGGACGGAGAATGCCGATGCGGCCTTGCGGACCCACAACAAAAGGAAGCGAGATCGCGTTCCAGCGCTGATCGGCATCAAGAGCGTCCTTGGCGTCGATCGAGGGTTTCAGCGCGCGCCAGTTTCGGCCGTCGTCTGTGGAAAGATCCGTGCCGTTCGGGCCAACGGTGATCCAGGCATCAGTTTTCGGATCGTAGGCCACCGCGGACCGGTAGCCATGCGGCATGGTCTTCGAAGCCGTCCAGGTCTTGCCCCCATCCCGGCTGAGCGCTGCCGAAGCGCTGTCCTCTGTGGCTTTATCGTAGTTTCCGCCCACAGCAACTAGAAGGCTCGGGGTCTTGTTGGAAAGTCCCATCGTCAGGTGACCTGCAAGGGAGAACACTCCTTGCGTGGGTTGTCCATGAGCCAGCGAAGTTGGAACTTTTTGCCAACCCAAGGTGCACATCGCGGTCTTGGCGTCACACACCGGCACCGTGCGGTAGACCGCTGCCTCAGGTGCTCCGGTGCCGAAGGCCAAATCTGTTCCGAGATTCATGAAACTGGAATTACTGGCAGCAAAGGCCCCGGCATTTGGCTCCGATTCGAGGCCCGGGTCATCCTCGATAAACCAGGTGTCGCCGGCATCACGTGAGGTAAACAGGCTGAATTTGCCGCCCACAGGATCGCCTAGCAAGAACAGTTGTTTGCTGGCCACCCGATGCAGCGCATCGAAGAACCCGGTTTCATCGGGATTGGTAAAGACCTGTTTCCAGGTGTGGCAGCCGTCTGTTGTTTTGTAAAGCCGGGAAAGATCACCTTTGCCGCTCGACATGGCAATTGCCGTGTTGCTGTCGAAGGCCTGCACCCCACGAAAATCCAGCCGTTTCGCTTCCGGCGGTACAGTGCAGAGCTGCCACGTAGAACCCGAGTCTTCGGTCCGCAGCACCGTGCCGTTAGTGCCTGACGCCCACGCCACACCATGGCCTAACGAATCAATGCCGCGCAGATCGGCGGTGCTGTGAGCCGTTTGCATCTGCCACTGGGCGTGGCTCGCCACGGCGAAGGCCAAGGTGGCAAGCAGCAAGGGAAGGCTACGCATGAGAGCAGTCTACTGCCTCGCCGGGGACGCAGGGTGTAGCAAGATAGGACACGGCCTCACCCGTTTGTGACATTTCCAATTGCTGCCCGATCCGCGATGCTGAATACGGAAGGCAGCCACGGAGGAGCAGAGAAGATGACGAAGCCGCAGGATTATCGCGAAGAGCGCGTTGTGATGCGTGAAACTCACTATCAGGTGAATGAGGGCGCTCCCAAAGGCACGCACGCCGTTACAGGTTCGCTCGCCACAGGGCGGGTGGTCTGGGTGCAGGATCATTCCGAAGTGCCGGATGGGCTGACGATATCCGCCTATGCGGAAGGCATTGGCATCGTTGCACTGAGTGCGCATTGTTTCCAGGCGTGACGCGACAGTGTTTATAGGCGCTGCGGGACGGAGCGCCGCAGATGTGGAAGTCGCTCGGCCCAAGGCGCTGCAGGAAAGCGACGGATCGGAGGTTATGAACTGACGCTTTGCACGATGCCCTTGGCACGCAGCCCGGCTTCGATCTCCGCAAAATAATCCTTCACGGTGCCTTGTGTCCGGATCCAGTCCACATAGCGGCCGATGCCTTGCTCGATGGAGACGGAAGGTTCGTACCCCACCGTGCGGATGCGGCTGATATCGGAGATGAGGGAGCGGATTTCGCCGGGGCGGAACTCGCCACGGGCGAGCGGGGCCAGGTCAATGCCGAGTTGCTGCGCAATAATGCCCGCAAGGTCGCGGACGCTGGTCGCGCGGCCGGAGCCGACGTTTACCGGTAGACCGTCCAGCTTGTCAGACTCAGCCACAAGCAGGTTGGCGCGGGCAATGTCTTCAACGAAACAAAGATCGCGGGTTTGACCGCCGTCCTCGTACATGACGGGCTGTTGGTGGTTCAGCAGCCGTGTGCAAAAGATCGCAATCACGCCGGTGTAGGGATTAAAGAGCGATTGCCGAGGGCCATAGGTGCAGGAGTAGCGCAACGCAACGGTTGGGATGCCGGTCTGCTTGCCCCACAACAGAACCAGCTTTTCCTGATCCACTTTGGTAAGTGCGTACACGGTCTCGCCGCCGCCTGGGGTAGCTTCAGGGGTTGGAATGGAGGTAGTCGGCTTGCCGCACAATTTGCCCTTCACAAATATTGGGCAATGCACGCTGAAATCGCCCGCCCGCAGCTGTTCGGCCGGACGCAGCAGCGGAACGACATGCCCATGCTCAGGGCAAAGCGCGGCGCCTTCGGAGTAGACCGCCTGCGAACTGGCGACGACGACCTTTCTTACCGGCAACTGCGCATCGCGAATGATCTCGAGCATCTGCGCGGTGCCGAAGCTGTTCACAAGCACGTATTTCGCCATTTCGGGCATATACCCGCCATAGGCTGCCTCGTGAAAGACGATATCGATATCCTGCAACGCGGCGCGGATCGTGGCGGCATCCTGCACCTCGCCTTGTATGAACTCGGCGTGCGGGTTCACCCAGGCGGGCTTGCCCTGCTTGTGCGTTTGCGGCTCGAGATTATCCAGGATACGGACTGTGTAGCCGTTCGTGAGGAGAAGATCGACGATGTGGGAGCCGATAAGGCCCGCGCCGCCGGTCACAAGGGCGCGCTTTTGATGAGCAATCATGTAAGAACATCGTACCGGATCGGGTGGGCAGACCGCAGAAAATCAAATGTTCCCGCAGGTGCAGATCCGCGGCTGGCGCGTGGTGCGGCTGCAAAGCGTGGACGACCAAACGTCTCGCGATAGCATGGATGCATGAAGGTTTACACCGAGTACCTGACGTTCAATACGCGCAAGCAGTATGAGATGGTGCACATTACCGATCAGGTGGAGGCGGCGGTGCGGAAGTCGGGTGTAGACGATGGGCTTTGTTTCGTTTCGCCCATGCACATCACCGCGGCGATCTATGTCAACGACCACGAGAGCGGGTTGATCGAAGACATCGGCGTGTGGCTGGAAAAGCTGGCACCCCGTTTGCCCGGGTACAAGCATCATCAGACCGGGGAAGACAATGCGGATGCCCACTTGAAGGCGCTGCTTTTGCACCATGAAACAACGCTGCCGGTCACGCGCGGCAAGCTGGATCTGGGAACCTGGCAGCGCATATTTTACGCAGAATTCGATGGGCAGCGATCAAAGCGCGTCATCGTAAAGGTGATGGGCAAGGGGAAGGATGAATAGCTCGCCTTCGTCGCATGATGGACGACTATCATTGAGGCGAAGCGAGCGGGGACAGGATTCCTTTGCGCGAGCATCTGAATGAAATGACTTACGGGATTAGCGACAGCAAAAGGTAGCAAAGAACAACAACGAAGAGCAGGAGGCAGTAATGGTGCACGATACGAAGGATGAGTCCGCGATTGGATTGGCGGCGGTGGGTTTTATCGTAGTAGTGATGGCGATCCTTTTGGGCAAGTTCGCCACGCAGGGTAATCAGCCCTCTGGGCCGGGTCCGGGCGACGCGCACGAGGTGCAGCAGAAACAGGCGGCACCTACACCGGGACTACGGTAGCCGGCAAAAGCTGTTTACACGGCCTGGAGGATTTCTTCTTCCAGGCTTTGTTTTTCGTACAGGTCGGCGTAGTAGCCACCGGTGGCGAGCAGTTCGTCATGGGTGCCGGTTTCCACGATACGACCGGCAACAAGCACGGCGATGCGGTCGGCATTGCGCGCCGTCGAGGCACGATGGGCGATGAGCAGCGTGGTGCGGCCCTGCATCGCCGTGCGCAGCCCGCTCAGGATCTGTTCTTCCGTGTAGGTGTCGACTAACGCGAGAGCATCGTCGAGGATCAGGATTCGCGGTTCACGCAAAAGGGCTCGCGCGATCGCAGAACGCTGCTTTTGTCCGCCGGAAAGCGTGACGCCGCGCTCGCCCACGACGGTGCGGAAACCTTCGGGGAACTCCTGAATTTCTTTGCCGATATGTGCCGTGTGCGCGGCGCTGAGCACCTGATCGTGTGTGGCCTCAGGGCGGCCAAAGGCGATGTTGTCCTCGACCGTGGTTGAAAAGAGGAAGGTCTCCTGCGGCACAAAACCGATGGCGGCGCGGAGCTTCGCAAGAGGGTAGTCGCGGATGGGCTGGCCATCGACAAACACGGCACCGGGGCTGGCATCCTGCAAGCGGGGGATCAGCGAAACCAGCGTGGATTTACCGGAGCCGGTGGGACCGACAAGGGCCAGCGACGTGCCTGCCGGGATGTGCAGAGAAACGTCGTGCAGAACCTCCGGGCCGGTCGTGTAGCGGAAGCTGAGATGGCGAAACTCGATGTCGCCCTGGATGAAGGGAAGTTCCGTGGCTGTGGTGCGCGTCTGAATATGCTCAGATTTGAACGAGGTAGCCGCTATGGCTTGGGCGGCTCCCTCCTGAGGAACCGGCTGATCATCGCGAATGGCAGGTTCTTCCTTCATCAGCTGGTCGATGCGTGTGACCGAAGCTGTCCCGCGCTGAATCAGGTTTACAACCCAGCCGATGGCGATCATGGGCCAGGTCAGCTGCACCATATACACGCTGTAGCTGGTGAACTGGCCGACGGTGATGCGATGCTGGACGACCTCGCGCCCACCGACCAGCAGGGTCAGCATCAACGACACACCGAGTACCAGTTCCAGCGTGGGCCACAGCATCGCCATCAAGCGCGCCAGCAACAGGCTGCGCCGGATGTACTCACGGTTTGAGTCCTCAAACGCGGCGATCTGGGCTTCTTCCTGCGCGAAGGCACGGATGAGCCGGGCTCCGGAAAAGTTCTCTTCGGCCTGCGCGGAGATGTCTGAAAACATGGCTTGGATGCGTTCGAACCGCGTGTGAATCCGTGCGCCGAAGTACTGCACGAGCACGGAAGCGAAAGGCAACGGAAGAAAGGCGATCAGGGTCAGCCGCGGGCTGATGCGGATCATGAACGGCAAGGCCGCCGCGGTAAAAACCAGAGTGTTCGCCGAGTACATGATGGCCGGCCCGAGCAGCTGGCGCACGGCGCTGAGGTCGTTGGTGGAACGCGCCATGATGTCGCCGGTGCGGTGGCGCTGGAAGAAGCTGGGTGGCTGCTTGGCAAGATGCGCGAAAAGATCATTGCGCAGGTCGAACTCGATCTCGCGTGAAGCGCCGATGATGACCTGTCGCGTGAGATACAGACAAACAGCGGAAACGGCGGCAATGGCGAGCAGTTCCAGCGCATGCTGCCAGACCGCAGCGGCATGGATATTGCGGCGCATGTCATCGACGGCGGAACCGACAAGCAGCGGCACCGCCGCTTTGGCGCAGTTATAGATGATCAACGCCAACCCGCCCCAGCCGAAGCTCTTCCAGTAGCGCCGGAGGTATGGGAAGAGCGGGCTGAGGCGTTGCATCATGGTGAACCACTCGTAAAGCTGGGTTGGCGGCTGCTTACTGCTGCGGAGTTGAGGAGGGCGGGGCAGGTGGGGTCGCAGGCGCACCCGTTCCCGGCACGGCAGGTCTCGCGTCAGGGCCGGGTTGCGGACGCGACGGGGAGGCTGCGCCGGAAGGCGATGTCGCCGGTTGGGGCGGAGCGACGGGCGCCCCACTCGGGGCGGGCGACGAGCGCGGCGCCGTTGGAATTCCAGGCCTTGCGGAAGAACCCGGCGCAGCGGAAGAGCCAGGCGCCGCAGGAGAGCCAGGCGCCGCAGGAGAGCCAGGCGCCGCAGGAGAGCCAGGCGCCGCAGGA
>CAXTRN010000109.1:0-3437 GCA_964246645.1 uncultured Acidobacteriaceae bacterium | reverse complement strand
GAGCCAGGCGTCGCGGGCGGGGTCAACGACGGCGGTGCGTCGGCGCTTTGGCTGATCAACTCCATATCGAAGATCAGCTCTGACTTCGGGGGAATGGGGCCGCGTCCGCGCTCGCCATAGCCGAGTTCGTAGGGAACAAACAGCCTCCGCTTGCCACCGACATGCATGCCTTCGAAGCCGGTGTCCCAGCCCGGAATAACGCGATGCCCGCCATAGGGAAACGGAAATCCGTTCTTGTACTCGGGGTGATCGTAAGAAGAATCGAACTTCGTGCCGTCCGGCAAATAGCCGGTGTACTGCACGGTATAGAACATGTGCGGCTTGCTGAGTTCGCCCGTGCCGACTTTGGCGTCTACATAGGCCAGCGTGAACACCATGGGCAGATTGCTGAAGCCTTCGCGCACACCGGGCCCCACCAGCGGCGACATGAAATCAACCCGCTCCGAGATCGTAAACAGCGCCTTCGGGCAGGGCGAGCCGGCAGCCAGGGCAGGGATCTTGGGCGACAAACCAGGGACTGTGACGCACTCGGATTTTGCTGCTGTCCGCGTCCCCGCATGAGTAGCCGGGTGATGGGCCGTCGTGGTGGCACCGCCACTGCGATGGGTAGTTGAGGCCGACCCGCTGCCGGCCGAACTCCCGGCATTGCCAGAGCTGGTAGACGGGCTGCCGGTTTGAGCGCCGGCGGTCAGGGCAGCCGCGGCCGCACCGGCCACGAGCAAAGAGCGAAGGTTGACGTTCATCATCTCCCATCCAGTTTATGCCACGAACAGGCTCGCCGGATGGTTGCCGCTTGTATCAGTCGAAGGTTTGGTGAAGGGAGAGTTAAAGGATCATGTGGGAGTTCGTAACAAAAGGTAAGAACCTGCCATGGCAAAGAGCAGATCAGGCGACCATGCGGCCAGCACCGTCGGCAGCGAATTGACATCTCCCAAATTCTCAAAGATGCCGGCGACCACCCAATACGCGATCGCCACGCCCACAGCGGCGCCGAGCCCGGCAATGCTGCCGCGTTTGCCCGCCGAAAGCGCGAACGGCACCGCCACAACCGCCATAATGAGCGTGATTAAGGGATAGGCGAGCTTGTGGTTGAGCTGTACACGGAGGCGGGTGGTGTCGAAGCCGCTTTGCTGCAGGTCGCGGATGTAGCGCGAAAGCTCGTCATAACTCATTTCCTGTGACGGGCGCTCCTGCTTTTTAAAGTAGCTCGGCTCTTCGCGAATTTCCGGAAAAGAGGCGGCGCGGAACGTGTTGAAACTGGCGATCGTTTCGCCGGCAAAGGTGCGCTGCCAGCCGTCGGTAAGCGTCCATGTGCCGACTTGCGGGTTCCAGCGCGCGCTGGAGGCGAAAAGGCGGCGCGTGAGAGTGAAGGTGCCGGGCTGGAACTCGAAGACGGTCAGGTTGGCGAAGACATCACGATCGGGATCGAAGAACTGGTAGTAGAAGATGCGTTTGGGTTCATCAGGGCGCCCTGCCTGGCCGGACATCCATTTGCGGTCGGGCCGCAGAAAAGTTTGTGAGGGCTTGCCCTTGATGGCGGAAAGCAGCGCTTCCTGGCGGCGGTTCGCGGCCGGCAAATAGCCCTCGTCGAAGGCAAAGAGGGCGACGGACAGCACGCCGGTGATCACAAGGATCGGGGCGACCACGCGATACAAGCTGATGCCGGTGGCCTTCATCGCGGTCAGTTCGCTGGTGCGACCCAGGGTGCCGAAGGTGATGAGCACGGCGACCAATGAGCAGAGCGGCGTCATGTTGTAGAGCACGAACGGGATAAGGTTCAGCAGATATTCCCCGACCGTCACCAGCGGCGTGCGGTAGCGGACAACATCGCCAATCAATTCAAAGAAAGTGAAGATGAGGAAAAGAACGGTGATGCCGGCGAGAACGAGCACAAAGTTCCGTAAAAAGCTGCCCACCACGTATTCGTCGAGGATAAGTGGAAAGCGGCTGCCCAGCGCGAGCCGTAGCCGCTGGAGCGGGGCAGCCCTGCGGCTATTTGCGAAGCCGGCTTCGGGCTGACGCTCGGGGGTGGCGCGTTGCCGGCGCAGCGCGGGCCCCAGCGAACCGAGAAACGCGAGCACAGCGCCCCCACGGGAGATCTGCTGCACAAGCAGGAGGCCGGCAAAGGAGAAAACAAGGTTGGCGCCCCAAACGCCGATGACGGCCGGCAGCTTACCCTCGCGGGCCAGAGCGATTCCCATCGAAGACGCGAAGTAATACAAAAACACCAACAAAAGCGTAAGCACAAAGGCGGCGCCCTTACCGCCACGCCGCGAGCTCAAGCCGAGCGGTACGCCGACCAGCATCAGCACGAGGCAGGCCGTGGGAAAGGACAGCCGTCGCTGCAACTCGATCGCGTAGCTTAGCCCATCGCTCGCGTGATGGGCGTGGGCCCATACCTCCGGGGTCGGCATCGCTTGCAGCGGGGTGTCGCGGCGGGTAATGTGCTGCGTTTCTTCCTGCTGGCCGCTTTGCACGGGCAGATCGGTCGAGGAAAAAGTAGAAATTTCGTATTGATCCGGATGTGACGCGGTGAGGTCGTGCCGTGCGCCGTCGGCGAGCTCCAAATGCATGGTCTGCGCACCACCGCCCAGCACCACCGCTTCTTTGGCCGTGATGATGTGCGGCGAAGCCGGCTGCGATAGATCGGCCAGGAAAACATTTTTCCAAAGCGCGGTACCGTTGCTGCCGGGCATCACGTCCTGCACGTACAGCACGTAATTTTTCAGATCTTCGTAAAAAACCCGGGGCTGCACTTCCAGCGTTGCCTGCGATGTTTTGCTCTGCTCCTCGTAGCGCAGCAGCGCGGCCGCGGCGCGTGGGGCGACGTAAAGCGCGTTGGCGAGTCCGCCGATCCAGCACACCACTGCCAACACGCTCACGGTACGCAAAAAGTCGATCACACCCATGCCGCTGGCGCGCATCGCGGTAATTTCGCTATCGGCGGCCAGCCGGCTCAGACCGAGCAGAATCCCGACCAGAACCGACATGGGTAGCGTGAGCGTAAGAAAGTTCGGCAGCAGATAGCCGAACAGCCGCAGCATATCCATTGGCGACGCGATGCCGCGCACAAACAGCTCCAAAAGCGGCAGCAGGTAGCGCATCAGCAGAATGAACGTGAAAAGAACGCCGCCCAGCAAAGCGTATGCGGTGATTTCGCGAAGAAGGTAGCGGGAAAGAATGCGCACGTGCGGTGGGTGAGGTAACTAGGTTGAGTCTACCCCAGAGAGCCGAGGGTATCGCCTAGGAGGGAGCAGGGGGAACGAACCGATAGCCGACGCCGCGCACAGTCAAAAAATAGATAGGTTCCGCCGGTTCCGGCTCCAGGTAGCGCCGCAAGCGCACGATGAAATTGTCGATGGGCCGCGTGTCGGTGTCGCCATGCACGCGCCACACCTCTTCGAGCAGTTCTTTGCGGGAAATAACACGCCCGGGAC
>CAXTRN010000108.1:0-12397 GCA_964246645.1 uncultured Acidobacteriaceae bacterium | reverse complement strand
GGTGGAACACTTTCTGCTTCTTGCACGTGCCCGCCTGCAACGTCGCCGATCTCGCGCAGGAAGCGGGAACATTCTTCAGGATTCAGTTCAAGCGTTTGGTAAAAGTCTTTGAAGAGAAAGGTGTCGACCACCAGCCCCGCCGTATTGGAAAAGGCCTCCGCGGTCACCACGTCCATGTTCCACTTCGCCAGCACCGAGGCCAGTTGGGCAAAAAGACGGGGCCGATCCTGCGCAATTACTGTGATCTCGCTGAGCTCCTTTGTGCGACGGAACAGGACAGGCGCCGCCCCATGCTCCTTTGTCATGAGGGAAAAATGCTGCAAAATTGTCTCGGTTGAACGGGTCCGAAGATAGCGCTCGGGGAAGCCCTCAAGAAAGCGCTCCAGGGTGGCGCGCTCGGAGGCAGATCGCCCCCAGGCGCGAAAGACGGCCTCGGCGGCCCGACTCCGCTCCGCACCTTGCGCATGAACGCGCTCTTCGTCGACGCGGCGGTCAAGCTGATTCGCGGTCGCCATAAACAGCCGCCAAAGGTTTTCAGCCTTCCAGGGGGTCAACGCATCCGGGTGTACCGCAGAAATATCCGCGTAGGTGAACAAAGTCAGCATGCGGAGAAGATCATGCGTTTGTACCTTTTCCGCAAAAGCCCGCACACTGCCGGTATCGAAAATGTCGCGGCGCGAGGCAGCCGCCATCTCCAGATGTGCTGCGATGAGATTGAGCACGAGATCCGTCTCATACGTGGGCAGTTCAAGCCGGGCACACACTTTGGCGGCGAGTTCGGCGCTGGCGGTGGCGTGATCTTCAGTGGTGCGACCCTTTCCTGTGTCATGCAGCAGGGCGGCAAGGTACAACAGTTCGGGATGAAGCAAATCCCGCAACAGCAGCCGGAAGCGGGCATGCCACTCCGAGCTTTGGGCGGCAGGCTCACGGTCCTGAACGGGGTCGTGGCCGAGCCCGTGAAGAACATCGATGAGCACAAAGGTGTGTTCATCGACCGTATACCGGTGGTACGCATCGCGGATGACCAGAGCATCGATGCCGTGAAACTCGGGAAGTAGCAATTCCAAAAGACCCAGGGCGTGCATCTCGCGCAGAGCATCTCCGGCATGAGGTTCCGTAAGGATGGTGCGCAAACGCAACCAAAGACGCGGCCCTTCTTCGAGCGTGGCGGAAAGCTGCGGGATGGCTGCGCCGATCCGCTCCTGACTGGCTTGGGCGAGCCGCACGCCGGTACCTGCCATGAATCCAAATGCTTCCAGGACGGTTTCCGCGTCCTGTGCGGGATCCATCGCGGACGCGGGTGGTTTCAGGTCCAGAACTCCACCCTTCACCGCAAAGCCAGACCCCGTGGGCGCCTTGAGGCGGAAAAGAGCGCGGGCCGGCTTCGGTGGCTCGCCGCTGCCTTCGAGCGCGCGAGCCAACCGGCGGCCCACCATGCGGGCATGCCGGAAGTACGCACGCATCCAGTACGCCGGACTGGGGTCTGGATGGGTCACCGCGGTCGGCCGGGGCAGGCCAATCCCATGGGCGGCGGCTCCGTCCTGTGCGTGCCAGTCCAGCCGGTTGTCATCGCGCCCATGGCGGAAATGCAGAAACACCCGCGTTGCGAAAAGGAAATCGATTGCTTCCGCGAACGACGTTTGATCGTCCGCGGACTCGCCCTGGAGACGCGCTAGCCAGTGGCACACATGGGTGTCGCGCAAACCGCCGGGAGCGTCTTTCACGTTGGGTTCAAGGTGGAAAAGCGTGCCGCCAAAGTGCAGGTAGCGGCTGCGGGTCAGTTCGACGAGGGCCGCTGTGAGGGCCTTGGTGTCCCGTTCAGGGCGTTGCGTCAGCAAGTACTTCCCGAGTTCGTCTGCTGGGGATCTGTCGCCTGCGACAAAACGAAGATCCAGCAACGCCAGACTGAACTCAGGATCATTGGGCTTGAAGCGTTGGCAATCGCCGAGCGTCCGTGTCGACGGCGACAGCTTCAGCCCCCAGTCCCACAACATCTGGCAAAGCTGCCGGACATCTTCCCGTGTGCGAGCGGTGGGACCGGCACGGGCGGTACAGAAGAGCAGATCGACATCGGAAAACGGGAAAAGCTGTTCCCGGCCATAGCCGCCGATGGCGATAAGGCTCACCGCCTGTGGACGCGTGTCTGAGTTGGCCGTCCTCTCGGTCAGGCTCAGCCACAGGCCGCGGACCAAGGTGTCGACGGCGGCAGACCGCTTGCTGCACGCGATCCGCCCGTTGCCCTGCTGCTCAAAGTCAAGTTGCAGGGCCGCCATGCTGCGCTGGTATGCGGCAATAAGATCTGTTTTGGGGTCAAACGGCCGGTCGGCTTTATTCTCCGCACCTTCCGAAGCGTCCGCATCGGTGCTAGCCATGGCTGGACTGCTCCTTTACCCAAGTGCGCGTGACCCACGTGTGCATAGCCCTGAGTGCGCTGAAAATCAGCCTACGTGCGCGGGAATCGTCAGTTTGGCACAGGACACACAAACTACAAGGCAATCTCCCCGCGATCGTCATTGCGGATGCGAATGGCTTCATCGATGCGCGAAACGAAGATTTTCCCATCGCCGATGCGTCCGGTCCGCGCGGTTGCAGTAATAGCGGCGATGGCGGCTTCGAGGCGGTTGTCGGGCACAACAAGCTCCAGCTTAATCTTGGGCAAAAGATCGACCGCGTATTCCCGGCCGCGATAAAACTCGGTGTGCCCTTTTTGCCGGCCGTGCCCGCGCGCCTCAAAGATGGTGATTCCGGAGATGCCGGCCTCCACCAAGGCGTCTTTGACGGCGTCCAGCTTGGACGGCTGGATGATGGCTTCGATCTTCTGCATTTCCACTCCTTTGACAGCGTTATCCGGCACGGTTGCTTGCGAACACGTTACGCGGCATCCCAATCGTAGCCTTCTTCCCCGTGTTGGGTGAGATCGAGTCCCGTGCGCTCGTCTTCGTCACTCACGCGCAGCCCGATGAGCTTATCGACAACCACCAGGATGAGCAAGGTGCCCACGATGGAAAGCGACCAGGCAATGGCGACACCCGTAAGCTGGTTGACGATTTGATGATGGTTTCCCTCGAAGAAGCCGGTCGGTTTGTTCGCGCCCAGTAGTGGGTTGATCGCGGAGTTGGCAAACAAACCCGTCAGCAACGCTCCGATGGTGCCGCCGGCCCCGTGTACCCCGAAGGCATCCAGCGAATCGTCATAACCAAAGACGTTTTTTACCTTGACCACCATATAAAAGCAGAAAACGCCGGTGATAAGGCCGATCCAAAGCGCACTCATCGGCGTAACGAACCCGGCAGCCGGGGTGATGCCCACCAGTCCGGCTACCGCGCCCGAGATCCCGCCCAGCGCGGAAGGTTTGCCGTTGCGGAACCATTCTGCCGCCAGCCAGCCTGCCGCCGCCGCCGCCGCCGCAAAATGTGTAGCCACAAAGGCGGAGGTGGCCAGGCCATTGGCCCCCAGGGCCGAACCTGCATTGAATCCGAACCAACCCACCCAAAGCAAACAGGCACCGATAAAGCTCAGAACTACCGAATGCGGCGGCATGGCTTTTTGCGGGTACCCGATCCGCTTGCCCAGGTACAGGGCCGTGACGAGCGCGCTTACCCCTGAAGTGACGTGCACGACGGTGCCGCCCGCGAAATCCAGCGTCGGGAATCTGCCCCCGAGCGCCGCGTTCAGCAAGCCGCCTTTTCCCCAAACCATATGCGCCATGGGGCTATACACAAAAAGTGCCCAAAGGACCATAAACAGCAGCATGGCCGAAAACTTCATGCGCTCGGCGAAAGCGCCGGAGATCAGCGCCGGCGTGATGATCGCAAACATCAGCTGGTACACCATAAAGGTCTGCAGGGGGATGGTGCCGGCATAGTCTTTGTCCGGTGAAAGGCCCACGCCATGCAGAAACACATTGTGGAGACCGCCGATAAACGCATTGCCGGTGCCAAAAGCGAGCGAATAGCTGACCAGCGCCCATAGGATCGTGATAACGGCCATCATGGCGAAGGTCTGCATCATGGTGCCCAGGATGTTTTTCTTCCGTACCAGGCCGCCATAAAACAGTGCCAAACCGGGACCGCTCATCATCAAGACCAGCGCGGCCGAGGTCAGCATCCAGGCATTGTCCCCGGCGCTTTGGGCGGCAGCAATCGAAGCCGCTGTGTCCGCGCTTGATTTTTCCAGCGCCGCAAGCCGATCGCTTGCAGGCGTAGCCGGCATCTGCCCCGCGGCGGTTCCAATCGAAAGAAGACAACAGAGCAGCGCGACTACCCAGCCTGCAGCCGTTTGCCCAAACGCCATTCGCTTCCCATACGTTGCCAATCGGTGCATGTTTGCCTGCTTTCAACCGAGCAGAAATGAGACCGCATCGCCGAATCCGGTAGAAGCAGCGAAGACGCCACACCCGTCCGGGTTCGAAGAGAATCAGGAATATGCTGCAGTTCCGTTTAATGTACAACATGCTTTTTTCGCAAAGAATGCTGGGCAAGGGCGGACCGCAACGCTAGGCTGAAGCTATGTCCGATCTTTCTTCCATTCCGTCAGAGGGCGTGCATGTTTCCTGGGCCGAGGTGCCCCAGGAAGTCTTGAACCCGCTGCTTACGCGTCAGTTCATCACCGGTGCCCAAGCCATGCTCGCTCGCATCGACCTGAAAAAAGGGGCGACCGTGCCGGTGCACAGCCATCTTAACGAGCAAATCTCCTGGATCACCGCGGGCGCCTTACGCTTTACTCTGGGCTCGCCCGGCGAGGAGCGCGTCCTAACAGTCCGTGCCGGCGAAGTCCTGATTATCCCCAGCAATCTGCCCCATGCCGCTGAGGCACTCGAGGACACCGTGGATTTCGACATCTTCGCGCCACCCCGGCAAGACTGGATTTCGAAAGATGACGCATATTTGCGCTAAAGTATTCCGCGCCCGTGCCGATAAGGGGAATATTGGAGCCTTTGCACCAAGGCAGGTCGCAGACAGTGCTCGGTTGTAGCTGTTGAGAACGTCGCATCACAAAGACCGCGCTGACACCAAACGCGGCGGTCGCATCTTAAGAGGAAAGAAGAGAAAAGGAATGAACGCCATATACAGGTGCTTCGGTCCATGAAGCAATGTGGTTGCCTTCCGTTGAATCCGGAGTCTAAGTAAAGATGCGCTTTTTGTCGTTGATACGGGTGAACTGCATCGTGGTGATCGCGGCACTCCTGAGTACCGTCTGCCACGCCGCGCCCTGGTTTCCGCTGGGGCCTTTTGGCGGCTCTGCGCGCTCCCTGGTTGCCGATCCGGCTGATCCGAAGCACCTTTTTCTCGGTACCGCTACGGGCTGGATCTACGATTCTCACGATGGCGGCACAAACTGGACGCGCGTCGCGCAGATCGCGAATCGCAATGATTTAGTGGTAGACAACATCGTGGTCGATCGTAGAAATCCCAAGCGGCTGATGGTTGCGGCTTTTACTGCCGACCACCTCGGCGACGGTGGAATCTTCATCAGCGAGGATGGTGGCAAAAATTGGTACAGCCAAGCTGAAATGCGCGGCCAATCTATCCGCGCCCTCGCCCGTGCCGACTCCGATGCGAATGTCTTGGTGGCGGGCACGCTGAAAGGCGTCTTTCGCAGCAAGGACAATGGCATCCATTGGAAGCAAATCAGTCCTCAGGGCAGTGCGGAAATTCACGAAGTACAGTCCATCGCCATCGATCCCACAGACCCGAACGTAATCTATGCCGGAACCTGGCATCTGCCCTGGAAGACAATCGATGGCGGAGCCACTTGGCATAACATCAAAGAGGGAATTATCGATGATTCAGACGTTTTCTCGATCATTGTCGACCCTCAAAACCCGGAAACGGTGTTTGCAAGTGCCTGCTCAGGTATTTACAAAAGCACAAATGCCGGAGAGCTTTTTCGTAAGGTCCAAGGCATTCCATCCGCCGCGCGGCGCACGCGCAAGCTGGAACAGGACCCCGGCGCACTGAACATTGTCTATGCGGGTACAACGGAAGGGCTTTACCGAACTCTCGATGCCGGCGAAAAGTGGGAACGGCTCACGCCGGCCGATGTCATCGTCAACGATGTTTACGTTGATCCTACAAATTCAAAGCATGTGCTGATTGCTACCGACCGCGGCGGTGTTTACCGCAGTGAAGATGGCGGCGTCACCTTTGACACCTCGAATGCTGGTTTTTCTGCCCGGCAGGTCACGGCCTATGCCGCAGACAGCAGGGAGAAGAATACTTTGTATGTCGGTGTCGTAAACGATAAAGCGACCGGCGGCGTCTTCCAGAGCACCGACGGTGCCGTGCATTGGCAGCAGCAAAGCGAAGGCCTCGGCGGCCGCGATGTATTCAGCCTTTTATCGCTTTCTGATGGCACACTGTTGGCTGGGACCGCTCACGGCATCTTCCGCCTCACGGATGGAGCATGGGCAGATTCCAGCACCTTCGAGATCACCTCAAAGTCCAATCGACAGCCGGATGTGGCCGGAAACAAGCTTTCTTATGTGACGAAAACTGCCGGTTCCACACCAGCGTTGCAATCGCATAACACCGGTCGGCCCGATGTGCACCGTCAAAATGTAATCCTGCAGCGTGGTCGTAAACCGCCGCTTGCCGCAGCGCCCAGGCGCGGGTCGAAACAGGCTCTGTCCAGGCAGCCTTTAAAAGCTAACGCTAAAGTGGGTGCCAGGCTGACTCGGAAACCGAATGCCAGGCCCAGTCCGAAACTGCAGGGGCCACACGTGCTTCCGGTCAAAGCCAAGGGTAGAAGCACTCTCCAGCCTCATGGCAGCAAGGTCAGCGTTGTTGCTCGATCGGCGCAAGCGAAAACACCTCGAATGCCAGCGATCACAGAACGGACCGCCGCTCCGTTGCAGGCAGGGAGCAAGGCCGCAAGGTCAGGCCGTCTGGACTCGGTGGTGTTCAGTTTCGCGCAGTTTGGTGACCTGCTGTTTGCCGGAAGCGGTGATGGTCTGCTGCGCTCGGGTGATAACGGACAGCACTGGGTCAAGGTAGGTTCCTTGGACATGCCCGAGGTGCATTTTGTAGCAACGCTGCCTTCATCGGCCGGTGCCTCAGACCCAGGCGCAGCTCCAGGTGTAGCTCCGGTTGTGTTGGCCGCAAATTTGGAGCGGGTGGCGATGTCGGTCGATGGCGGCGCGACGTGGAAACCTATCGCTTTACCGGCCAGTCTGACGCAAATCGGTGCTGTGGGCATCGATGGCAACAAGAGTCTCTGGGTTGGTGGCCGCGAAGGGGTGTGGTTCTCAACGGATGCGGGATCCACCTGGAAAACCCTGCGCAATTTATTCGTAACGCAGGTGGATAGCATTTTCTACGACACGGCGCAACGACGTGTTCTCGTCACAGCATTCACCTCACCCGTGGCCTTTAGCGTGCAACTACCAGACTACAAGGTGACCTATTGGGATACGGGCTGGAAGCTGCGTTTCGTTCGCCCTGTAGGCGATCACCTTGTCGGTGCGACGCTTTTTGACGGGGTCGTCGTACAGCCGCAGATGGTGGATTCTCCCTTGGCTGCCAAAGCGGCTTTGAACTGAAGAAACATCAGCTTGCGCCGCATTGCGACCGAGAAGGAAATCCGGAATCCAATTTGTATGCAGACGTTGAACAAGCCACGACATGGTTTTGCAACAAGCGATGCTGCGCTGCGCCCGATTGTGCACAAGCTGGAGCGCGGCGAACGGCTGAATTTTGATGATGGGATAACCCTTTACCGAAGCGGTGACATCCTGGCCGTTGGTTGGATGGCCAATCTTGTGCGTGAACGCATGCATGGAGATTTGGCATATTTCAATGTGAATCGGCACATCAACCCAACGAACGTCTGCATGGCATCCTGCCGCCTGTGCGCTTTCGGTCGCAAAAAAGGCGCGGCGGACACTTACACGATGGCGCTCGAGGAAGCTTGGGAGACCGCGGGCAAAGGTCTTACTGAAGCCGTGACGGAGTTTCACCTTGTCGGAGGTCTGCACCCGGATCTGCCGTTTTCATACTTTATGGACCTTGTACGTGGGCTGAAGGCGCGGTACCCGCAGGTTCATGTAAAAGCCTTCACGATGGTGGAGGTGGCATTTTTTGCCAAACGCGGCAAGATGACCATCGCTCAGGTGCTCGAGCATATGAAGGCCGCTGGCGTGGATTCCTGCCCAGGCGGCGGTGCAGAGATCTTCGCGGAACGGGTGCGCGCGATCATTTGCGATCACAAGATCGACGGTTCGGAGTGGCTCGACACAGCACGGCTTGCGCACAAGGCGGGTCTTCGATCGAACGCGACCATGCTGTATGGGCATATCGAGTCCGATGAGGATCGGGTCGACCATCTTCTGAAGCTGCGGGCCGTGCAGGATGAAACTGGCGGCTTCCAAACCTTTATTCCGCTTAGTTTTCACCCGGAAAACACCGCCTTGGGTCATTTGGCGCGCTCGACCGGTATGCAGGATGTTCGCCAAATTGCTATCGGACGTTTGCTGTTGGACAACTTCCCGCACATCAAAAGTTATTGGCAGATGGTAACGCCACAGATGGCGCAAGTTGCATTGCGCTTCGGTGCCGATGATATCGATGGAACAGTGATCGAGGAGAAAATCTACCATGACGCGGGTGCGAAAACACCGCAAGGTATGCGGCGTCGCGACTTGGAACGATTGATTACCGAAGCAGGGCGAGTGCCCTTCGAGCGAGATACGTTATACCGGGCTGTTACCCGTAGCGAGGATAGCTTTACCGTGGCGGTGTAAGGTGTTCAGCCGCGGTCTGCCTCATTCCTGGCAGATCACCGTGGTTTCTATGTAGCGAGAAATCTCTGTATTTATCTAAAAAGCACGATCAGGGATGCCGCATTATTTGGCAAACAGCTGACCAAGATCCGCGAAGGCTTTGAATTCAAGAGCGTTTCCGGCCGGATCGAGGAAAAACATGGTTGATTGCTCTCCAGGCTCACCTCGGAATCGGGTGTAGGGCTCAATGATGAAAGGAACAGCCGCCGCGCGCACGCGATTTGCGAGCACCTCCCAATCTGCCTGTGTGAGCACAACCCCGAAGTGTGGCACCGGCACGTCATGTCCATCGACCGCGTTGCTGTGCAACGCTTCCTGTGCAGGCGATTTCGGTTTGTGGTGCGCCACAATCTGATGGCCGAACAGGTCGAAATCGATCCAGTGTTCCGCGCTGCGGCCTTCCGGTAAACCGAGCACTGTGCCGTAAAAGTGGCGAGCGGCTGCGAGATCATCAACTGGAAAGGCGATGTGAAACGGGCGTAACACGGACATATTTCGATCCTAGCAGGCGCTGTTTGCTTTTCTGTATGCCGTTATAGGACGCAAAATCAGTGGACAGTTCGCCTTTGCGTCAAATCGCCCCATTTGGCGCAACGGCTCCCCTTTCGTGGGATGTTCGTGCGCTATCCCGACCCGATGTAGTGGATCGGGAGAGGGCCATGCGGACTCGGTTCAGCATGGCGGGGTGAATGGGTGACAGAGATCGTCCTCGCAGACAATCAAGCTGTATTTCGCGCGGGGGCAGCGCGTGTGCTTGCGCATGAAAATGACCTCAGAGTCATGGCTGAATGTACCGACGTGCAGCGCTTGCACGATTATGCGCAGTCGTGGCGACGGCCGGTGATCGTGTTTCCTTCGAGTTTCACCACGGACATTGAAGGGTTATTGCTGTGGATTCGAGCACAAGGGGCGCGTTCGGTCATAATTCTGGAGCACGGTGTCATACTGCCGGAACGGTTGGCGCGGCTGGCTAATGGGTTCGTTACACGGTCGGTGACCGGGCCGCAGCTGTTGGCCAGCTTGCGGCGCGTGGCCGCGGGGGAGCACATCCCGCAGCGTACCGGTATCAAAGCCATGCCTTTGCCGGATCATGCCGGACTGCAGGTAGTACAAAAGCTGACGCCGAAAGAGTTGCAAATCGTGGCGTTGGTGTCGGAAGGCGCGAAGAATCGTGAGATCGGCTTGCGGCTTGGAACCAAGGAGCAGGTCGTGAAGAACTATCTGCGCAGCATCTATGACAAGGTTGGCGTTTCCGACCGATTGGAGCTTGCGCTGTACACAGTGCATCATCGGCACCTGGCCGACGCTGTTGAGCGTGTGCGGGCAACGCTGGTGCGTTCCGCATAAGCGGTACCCCGCTACCAGCGTGCGAGCGCGACGACCTTAATGCTCCCGTGAGGAGCATTAAATGCCCATTCGCTGTTCCTCCTCTTCGGTGCGGGTTGAGACGAAACCGCGTTTTTCAGCGATGGATTTTGCTTGCGTGAACAAAAGGAGGTAATTGGGACCACCAGCTTTAGAGTCTGTGCCGCTCATATTGAAGCCACCGAAGGGGTGGGCACCGACCATGGCGCCGGTGCACTTGCGATTGAGGTACAGATTGCCAACGTGGAACTCGGCGCGTGCATGGTCGAGGTTGCGCTGCGAGCCGGAATACAGGGCACCGGTGAGACCGTATTCGGTGTTGTTGGCAATCTGCATGGCCTGTCCAAAGTCGCCGGCGCGTAAGACAGAAAGTACAGGGCCGAAGATTTCTTCCTGGGCAAGTCTTGAGGTTGAAGCAACATCGGCGAAGACCGTGGGCGAGAGGAAGTAGCCGTTCTCTGCTGGTTCCGTCGCTGCGCCGCCGTTGAGAAGACGGCTTTCTGCTTTGCCAAGCTGGATGTAGTCCAGAACGCGTTGGTATGCGGCTGGGTTGATCACAGGACCGGCGAAGAAGTTTTCTGCCGGATCACCGACCTGGATCGAGGCAACGCGCTCCCGCAGGCGATCGCAGAAGACGTCGTACACAGCGTCTTCGACGATGACGCGGGAACAGGCGGAGCACTTTTGGCCGTTGAAACCGAAGGCGGCGGCAGCTACGCCTTCCACGGCGGCATCCATGTCGGCGTCGGCGGCGACGATGATCGCATCTTTGCCACCCATCTCAAGGATGGTGCGCTTGATGAAATGCTGACCTGGTTGTGCGCGCGCGGCACGCTCATGAATCTCCAAGCCGACCTTTTTGGAGCCGGTGAAAGCAATAAAGCGGACCTGCGGATCTTCGATCAGGGCGCGTCCCAGCTCGGGGCCGCCTTGCAGAAGGTTGACGACGCCCGCGGGCATGCCAGCCTGCTCGAGCAATGCGACAAAGCGGGCGGCGATGGTGGGGGCGTCAGGGGAGGGCTTAAGGACAACGGTGTTGCCGGTGACGACGGCGGCGCAGGTCATGCCGGCCATGATGGCGAGCGGGAAGTTCCAGGGAGGGATGACGGCGCCGACGCCCAGCGGAAGATACCGAAGCTGGTTCTGTTCACCGGGGAACTGAATGGGCGTGGTGGCGCGGTCGAGGCGCAGAGCTTCGCGGGCGTAGAACTCGAGAAAATCAATGCATTCGCCGACATCGGCATCGGCTTCAGCCCAGTTCTTGCCGACCTCGAAGGTGAGCCAGGCACAGAGTTCCAGGTGCCGCTCGCGGACCAGCTTCGCGGTGTCAAGAAGCAGCGTGGCACGGGTCTGGACGGAGGTGCGGCTCCATGAGTTGAAGGCGGTCTGCGCGGCGGCGACGGCCCGGTGCGCGAGCGTGGGTGGGGCAGCGAAGTGGGTGCCGATTACCTGTTGCGGGCGAGCGGGGTTGGTGGAACGGAACAGCTCGCCCTCACGAACACGATGACCGCCGATGACCAGGTCGTAGGTATGACCGAACTCCGCCTGGACGCGATCGTAGGCGGCGTGAAGGTCTCGCTTGGCTTCCGCAGTGGAAAAATCAGTAAAGGGTTCGTTGCGGAAGGGCGGGAGAGCGGCGAGGTCCATGGGTAAGGCCTTTCGAGAGATGTCCGTTTCCTAGAGTAACGGTTTCCGATGACCTGCATGAACGGGCGGTGCGGCCGTCCCTGTAGTTTTTCGACAAAGTCTTAAAAACACGGAAGTTCGGTCCCGACTTGAACTTCCCTATCTCCTTTTCGGTTTCAGCTGCTAAAGCTTGCAAAGCAACCGTTGCGTTGCCGTGCTGCGCTGTTTCCTGTGCCGGGTATAGGTCGTCTATCGCTTCCATTTCTTCGATCAGAAGGTCGATGGTGCTTTTTGCTTTGTTCTTGCCGACTTCTGCCGTGGGTGCCATGGGGCCGAGAACAGGATCGGCGGTGAACTGCTCGACGACGATGGTTTCGGTTTCGCGGGCGTTTGGCTTGGTTCTGGGCAGGTTGAGGCTGGCAATCTGGAGGCCATAGAGCAGAAGCCCGGCGCGGCGGGCATCCAGTTCATTGTTGGCAAGTTTCTGCAGGACGAGGCCGATGCTGTGCTGAATAGCGCTGCGGTCCTCAGGCGTGGCAAGGGTAAGCGAGGAGGCTCGGCGGCCGCGCGGAGTGCTGTCCTGCGGACAGCGCGGGGCGGGTCGGCGGGTGGTGTGGTGGTAGTAGC
>CAXTRN010000107.1:0-12403 GCA_964246645.1 uncultured Acidobacteriaceae bacterium | reverse complement strand
GTGTGGTCACGAGGCCGCCTTTCTGGGGGGCCTGGCCGGGGTCGTGGGTTTCGGTGAGGGCGGTGTAGTGGGAGTCCCAACGACTCAGGAAGCCATGGCCGCGCTCTTCGATCCAGCCAAGGAAGTCGGCGTCGCCGATGCGATTGGGGCTGAAAAACAGGAAGTTCTGGGGTGCCAATAAACGGACGGGAGCGGTTTCGTCGACGACCTTCTCGGAGCTGCCAAGGTCCACAGGGTAGGGGGCATCCGTGGCGTTGAACTCGGCGGACTGGTATTGCACGACGACGTTGCCGCCGCTGCGAGCCCAGGCGAGCAGGGCTGCCGTCGCGGCGCCGTGCAGGTCTGGATGCGCGTTGTAGGTGCGTACCCCGAGGATGACGGTGTCGAAACGGGCAAGACCCTCAGCGGTCAAATCCGATGTGGAAAGCAGAGAAACGGGTAGCTGGAGGGAGGCGAGCGTTGCGGGAACGGCGTCGCCGGTACCCGGCAGATAACCGATGCGCCGATGGAGGGGCAGCTGCAGCGACAGCGGCATGATGCGGTCTGTCGCCGGCGTGTAGAAATTGGTGCGCGGCAAGTCGCCATAGCCAACGGGGCAATAACCGCTATCGAAGCTGAGGCCGTTCGGCAGCGACGCCGAGGCCTGCACGATAGCAGGCGCATGCAGCGGTCGTGCTTCGAGACGGTACGGGGTGCGCGTTGTGTTTGCGGCGGTTTCGCCGGACGGAGCTGCCTGATCTGTCAACCCCGTCGCATCTGTCGCCTTCCAGCCCGGCGGGAGCGTGAGGTGCTGGGCGCGGATTGCCTGGCTTGCCGGAAAGGTGAGGAGCGAGATATCCAGAGTTTGCCGGCTATCCGGAAGAGCCTGGGCGTGCTGCGACAAAGCCACGCTAAGCGCCGGAATGACGCGAACTGGCTGGACGCCGACGGTGACGACGCGTCCGAGCTGTACCTCGACCTCGTGAAAGCGCAGCGTCGCCCAGGCTGTAAGCGCGGGTGGGGTGGAAGGGGCATTGCGCAGTGCCGGGACCCGCAGCTGGTAAACAGACTGCTCGATGTTTGTGCGAGAAAAGTAGGGCCGAGTCACCGTTTGGCTAAGGTTTCCGGGGTCTTCCAGTGTTTGCAGAAAGGGCCGGCGAGCGGTCACGATCGGTTCCGCATCGACCGCGAGCAGCTTTTCGGTTTTCGTATCGGGCGAGCTGTACAGCGCTTCGGCAAAGATACCGACGTTCTGGCTGGAAGCGGAGGAGAGTGCGGTTTTGACGGAAAGCGCACTGCTTTGAACCACATCCGGCTGCGGCGCCGAGGCTGCGGCGGTGAGATCGAGGCCAAGCGCATCGACGATCGCCTCATTGAGTTGCGCCTGTTTGATACGGAGTTCATGAACAACATCTACTTTGCCTGGGAACGGCTTGTCCTCGAGGCCGTAGAGGAGTTTGCTCAGCTCCCCTTGTGCCCGCGCCAGTTCAGGGGCGAGCGCGTCAGGACGGGTGCGATCGAAGTGCTGCGTGGCGGAGCGCATCGCCGCACCGAACGCGCGAAGGCCCGGCAAGAGCTCAGGGGGTGGCGTAGACGAGAGCGTACCGATGCTGGAGATGCTGGTGTCGATGCCGTCAAAGAAGCTGGTCTCGGTGGAGGGCTGGGCAATTGTGGGCAGTCGTGAACCGTAGCAGTGATAGCCGATATCGAAGGTGCCGGGGGCGGCGAGCCGGGTGCCGGGGCCGATCTGCGTTTTCTGCAGGCCAAGTCCGAGGCGGGCAAACTGAACGAAGCTGCGCGGGGGTTCGCCGGGACCAGACAGCAGCGGATCGACCTTTCCCTCATGCAGTGTGACGTCGACCGAGGGTGGAGTCGCGGTGGCCTCGCCGGTAACGTAGTTGGCAAAGCGGGCGGGGGCATACTGGCCGGTGGCGTAATCGAAAAGGCCCTGCGCGGTGATGGCCTGTGTGGGGACGCGGGCGTACACCTTCAAGGGTTGCCAGGGCAGGATGCCTTCGCGGGTGAGTTCGGGAAAGACGGTGGGATCGGCGGCGGCCTTGAAGACCTCCTGTGCGATCTGGCCGGAAACCTGATGTTGGCCGTGGCCGTCCGTGACGCCACCGATAAACACAGCGGCGATCACGAGTGGACGGTACAGACGAACAGCCCGTACCGCGTCGTACAGAACGCGTTCGTGGCTCCACTTGGCGAAGGCTTCTTCCTTGGTTTTGGAAAAACCGAAGTCCACTTCGGTGCCGAAAAACTGATCGGCGCCAAGATAGCGGTCGGAAGAAAGGAGTTCTTCGGTGCGGATGAGACCAAGGGCGTCTTCAAAGTCGCCCGTCATCGCGTTTTGTCCGCCTTCGCCCCGAGT
The DNA here is from genome assembly GCA_964246645.1 of uncultured Acidobacteriaceae bacterium. Taxonomy (GTDB): domain Bacteria; phylum Acidobacteriota; class Terriglobia; order Terriglobales; family Acidobacteriaceae; genus Granulicella. Next base: position 10,050 of record CAXTRN010000107.1, on the reverse strand, counting down.
GAGTGAAAGGTCAGCGACGCGGGCGCCGAGGCCGCGCGAAAGCAGCGTGAGCAAGCCCCCGTCCTCGTCGTCAGGGTGCGCCACGATGAGCATCAAGGAGGCACGGGTGTTGAGCCGGCGGAGCATCTGTTCGAGGCCCCGGCCGCCCAGGGCTTCCGGTCGGTCGATGGGCAGTTCGCGTCCGGTGTGGGGAGCGACGCGTTCGCCGCGCAGATTGGCGGGATCGTCAAAGGGGACAGGTGCGGTGTTTCGGGCGATGTTTTGGGCGAGTGCGGTCGACGCGAAGGCCAGCGTGGCGGCGAGGGCGAGCTTCATGCGATTAGGCTCTCATGCATAACGTGCAGACTACAGAATGTGCGAAACGGATGCTTTCATTCGGAGCGCTTGCCTTTGCTGTAGTAGCAAGGGAAAAACAGCCGCGTTCCTCGTGAGTGAAATTCTCTGCCCGGGTGAGGCTTACCCGGTAGACTCGGCGGTATGCAGGCTGCGGCGGGGCAAAGCATGGAGCGCACCTTGACGCTGCGCGGCGCCGTGACGTTAAACCTCCTGGACATGATCGGCGTGGGGCCGTTCATCACCTTGCCGCTGTTGGTGGGCGCGATGGGCGGCCCGCAGGCGATGCTGGGATGGCTGCTGGGGGCGTTGCTGGCAGTGTGCGACGGCCTGGTGTGGGCGGAGCTCGGTGCAGCGATGCCGGAGGCGGGCGGGACGTATGCCTATCTTCGCGGGATCTATCCAGGCCGGCTGGGGCGCTGGCTGAGCTTTCTTTTCGTCTTTCAGCTGTGCCTTTCCGGGCCGTTGAGCATCGCGAGTGGATGCATCGGGTTGGCCCAGTACGCCGGTGGGCTGTTGCCGGCATCGATGGCGGCTTCGGTGACGCACACGACGTTGCACCAGGCGCACGTGGGCCCGTACCGGTTTGCCTTCACGCTGGGATGGCAGAGTCTGCTGGCGGTGAGCGGTGTGTTGGCCGCGCTTTTGCTGCTATACCGGCATCTGGAGGGAGTGGAGCGGCTGGGGCGCGTCCTTTTAGCCGTGGTGCTGAGCACGGTCGCCTGGACGGTGTGGACGGCGATTTTGCATGGGCACTGGGCGCAGGCGGTGGCGTTTTCTCCGGGTGCGTTCCGGCTGAGTCCGCAATTTTTTGCGGGCCTGGGATCGGCCATGCTGGTGGCCACCTACGACTTCTGGGGATACTACAACGTGACCTTCCTGGGAGCGGAGGTGCGTGATCCGGAACGGACGATCCCGCGGGCACTGCTGCTATCGATCGGCGTTGTAACCGTGCTGTATCTGCTGTTGAACGCAAGCGTGTTGGCTTTGCTGGGTGCGCCCGCAATGCTGCGCATGGCCGGTGATGGGGGCCGGCCCGCGCTGCTGACGGCGATCATGCAGCCGGCGTATGCGCCGTCTTTGGGCGCGCATGTGGCGTTGTGGCTGGGGCGGCTGGCAGCCCTGCTGGTCATGCTGACGGCATTTGCGAGCGTGTTCGCGCTGCTGTTGGGGTATTCGCGTATTCCGTTTGCCGCCGCGCGCGATGGGAACTTTTTCGGCATCTTTGGACGGCTGCACCCGCGCGGTTTTCCCCATGTTTCCTTGCTGACGCTGGGGGCAGCGGCTTGTGTGTTTTGCTGCTTTTCGTTGAAGGATGTAATAGCGGCTTTGGTGGTGCTGCGTATCGTATTGCAATTCGGCTTGCAACAGGTTGGAGTGATTGTGCTGCGGTGGCGCCGACCGGCGCTGCGGCGACCGTTTCGGGTATGGCTATACCCGATGCCGCCGCTTTTGGCCCTTTGCGGGTTCGGCTTTGTGGTGTTTTCCCGAGCGAACTTCAGCCGTGAGCTTGTTTTAAGCGCCGTGGTGGTGGTGCTGGGTTCGGGCACGTTTCTTTGGTGGGAGCGAGTACATCCGGCAGACCCGCCCACGCGTTCCGTATCCTGAACGCCTTTCCCGCGTCCAATGCTTGTAGGGCGGTTTTGCATCAACAAGCGCCCTGGAGATCGACGATATGCTTTTGCGCACCGAACAACCCATACCCTCCTCGGAGATCACCTCTCCTGCGGCCTACAAAGCGTTCCAGGCAAGCCGGCGTCATGTGCTCAAGGGGATTGGCACGGTGGGAGCGGCAGCATTTGTGGGCGCTGCCTTTCCCGGGGTAGCCGAGGCGTTGACCAAGCTGACGACCGTGAACTCTGCCTACACGGTGCCGGGTGAGACAATCACGCCGCAAAGCAAGGCGCAGAGCTACAACAATTTTTACGAGTTCGGTACGGACAAGGGCGATCCCGCGCAGAATGCGCACACGCTGCACACGCGGCCGTGGACGGTAAAGGTGGAAGGGCTTTGCAAAAAGCCGCAAACCGTGGACATCGATAAGATCATCAACTATCGTCCGCTCGAGCAGCGCGTGTACCGCTTCCGTTGTGTCGAAGCCTGGTCGATGGTGATTCCGTGGGACGGTTACCCGCTCAGTGCGTTTTTGAGCGCGATGGAGCCGCTGCCGAGCGCGAAATACGTTGAGTTTGTGTCGCTTGCGGATTCCAAACAGGAGCTGCTGCCCGGCGGCATCTCATGGCCCTACACAGAAGGCTTGCGGATGGACGAAGCGATGCATCCGCTCACGCTGCTGACCTTTGGCTCCTATGGCGAAACGCTCGCCAACCAACAAGGGGCGCCGATTCGCGTAATTGTGCCGTGGAAATACGGCTTCAAGTCAGCGAAATCCATCGTGACCGTGCGCTTTACTGACAAGCAGCCGCCTACAACATGGAACCAGCTTGCGCCCAGCGAGTATGGGTTCTATTCCAACGTAAATCCGGCTGTGGATCACCCACGATGGTCACAGGCCCACGAACGATTGTTGAACTCAAATAGCATCTTCCCCAAAAACGTGCCTACCCAGCCCTTCAACGGCTATGCAGATCAGGTCGCCAGTCTGTATGCCGGGATGGATTTGCGGAAGGACTATTAGCTTCGCACCCATCACGGTACAACGGAGGGGGCACATGGATGGCAAATGTCTGATTTCGGCACACAGGGGCCGGCGCAAACATCCCAAGGTTGTAGGGAAAGGTCTTGCGCCTTCCAGGGAAAACAGGCGAAGCTAGCTAAGCCATGCCTTCCCGCGCCATCCCGTATGTGAAGATTGTGGTTCACGTCCTATGTTTGGGGCCGTTTCTTTTTCTGCTGGAAGCGTACCGCAGCGGAGCGCTCGCAGCGCAGTCAGATCCAGTCAACTACATTACCCATTTCACCGGGAATTGGGCGTTTTGGATGCTTCTAGGCGATTTGGCGATTACGCCGGTACGACGTTTGCACGCGGCGCTCGCTCCATTGGTACGATTTCGCCGCATGATCGGGCTGTATGCATTTTTCTACGCGACATTGCACCTTTTGACCTACATTTTTCTGTTCTCAGGGTATGACACAGCAGCGGCGATGGCCGGTCTGCAGCTGAAGCACTTCGGTGAACCGTTTCGGCAGCTAAAGGTCATCTGGCCGTCGATGTGGGACGACGTGAAGAAGCGTCCCTTCATTCAATTTGGGCTGGGGTCTTGGGTTGTGCTTTTGGTGCTGGCGGCCAGCAGCCCGCAGCGGGTGCTGCGCTGGATGGGCGGCAAAAACTGGCAACGCTTACACCGGTTGATTTACGTTGCCGCGGTAGCTGCCGCTGTGCACTACTGGTGGCTGGTAAAGGCCGGCGTGCGGACGCCCTGGAAAGATACGGCGATCCTTGCAGTGCTCTTGATGATCCGGCTCGGATTTGCGGCACACAAGCGGCTGCGCCCCACGCGACGGGTGGTGGCCGTGCAGGTTTAATCGGCTTGCGGATCGCGAACTTCGCAGGCAAGCGCATGCTAACCGCTACAGCGCCCGGGGGCAAAGCTGAGATTATCCGGAGCCCCGGCATACCGCGCTGACGGCATTACAGTGCCATAAAAGCCGGACCACAACTTGCACAAAGGGAGCCTGATGGAACCGTGAGACCTGGGAAGTGTTCGCGAAGATGTCCGCTCAGGAGAGCCCGACGAAGAGGTCTATGGTTTGTGCGGCCGGTTGCGGATCGGGGCAGTAGGCGAGGGTGTAGCGTTCTTCAGCGCCGTATTGCTCGAAGAGCGGACGGGTTCGCTCCATCAGCGGCGCCTGGGAGAGGTGTTGCGCAAAAGCTCGCTTTTTGCGCTCCAGAACGGAACGCACGTCGAGCACACAGGTCCACGGTGCCACGAAGGGAGCGGGGCGATCAGGCAAGAAGAAGTTCGCAGTGACGTAAAAAAGCCGTTGCGGACGCCATACTTCGCCTTCGTTGGGAAAGCGCTTCGCATTGCCGCACCAGTGGAAGGCCGCGGTTGTGGCTGCCGAAACCGAGGTGTGGTCCGGATGGCTGTTGGGGGCACCTTCGCCCCCGAAGGTGAGAACGACGTGCGGCTGAAACGAACGCATGCGCCTCGTCAACTCGCCGCCGAGTTCGTTCAAAGTAGAGAACTCCAGCTGGCCGTCCCTGTAGGTGAGAAGCTCATGATGATGGACACCCAGAACGGCGCAGGAATCCGCGAACTCCTGGCGGCGGATGGCGCCGAGTTCTTCGCCGCTCCGCCCCGTGCCACGATTTGTGGCAGCCTGACCGTCGGTCAAGCAAAGGACATGGGTTTCGACGCCACGGTCGGCGGCAAGCGCCAGCGCACCGCCAAAAGCGAAACACTCGTCATCAGGATGGGCTACGACACAAAGCAGGCGAAGGCTCACGCGGCATCCTCGGTGCCAAGGGCACACGGTTCGAGGGTGAGGATGCCAGTAGCGGACTGAGCGTGCGCGGCAGGGTTGGGCTGTTTGTTTTTTGTCGGAGACGTTTCGAGCAGGTTTTCCGCGTTCTGGAATTTTTGGGAACTCTCAGAGATTTCGGAACCATTGAGGGACTCGAAATCCCCGGATACGCTGGCCTCGTCCTGCAGGTCCGGTGCGTATACAGCAGCATCGGGTACGCTGGCACGGTCAGGAAGGGGGCCCAGGTTGAAAGACAGCCGATGCAGGGGACTCGGTCCTTGCTCCGCGAGCGCTTTGCGGTGTTCCGGCGTGCCGTATCCCTTGTGCTGCGCTAAACCGTAGGCCGGGTAAACGGTGTCCAGGGTGCGGAGGAGGGCATCGCGATGCACTTTCGCGACCACTGACGCCGCAGCGACTGACCGGCACAGGGCATCGCCGTAGAAGAGCTTGGTTTGAGGGCAGGGATGATCGATCAGCATGGCATCGAGGATGATGTGATCCGGGGTGAGACTCAGGCTGTTGACGGCGCGCAACATGGCCAGGCGAGTCGCATGGTAGATGTTGACGCGGTCGATGGTGGCGGCATCAATTTCGGCGATGCCGATCGCGAGCGCCACCTGGCGGATCTTGCGGTCAAGCCGCTCACGTTCGTCACGGGTGAGCTGCTTGGAGTCTTTTAGACCCATCCGGGCGAGAACGCCGCATTTTGGGGGAAGCACGACCGCGGCTGCAACGACCGGACCAAAGATAGCGCCCCGCCCCACCTCATCGACACCCGCGATCAGGCTGTATCCGTGATACCGCAATGCCTGTTCGGGAGCGTCCGTACATTGCAGCTGCTTCAGCATCTGCTGCTTGGCTGTGGCTTTGGTCACCCCGGCAACGGTGGGAATCTGGAAGAGCTTTGCCATACCGACATTCGATGTATTGGAGAAAAGCGTGATGCGCGCGCGGAGACTAAAAAGTACAAAACGTACATCAGCGTGCACAAAAGAAGGGCGGGGGATCGCCCTTCTTTTGAAGGGGTCTGAAGGGTCGGGAGAAAAAAGAGTAGATCAGTTCAGGACTGGATCTACTTTGCCCGTTCCACCTCGCGCAGACGGGCAGCCTTGCCGCGCAGACCACGGAGGTAAAACAGCTTGGCGCGCCGAACCTGATAGGAGCGCACCTTTTCGACCTTGTCGACAACCTTTGAGTTGTAAGGGAAGATGCGCTCCACGCCCTGGCCGAAGCTCATTTTGCGAACGGTGAAGGTACCCTGAGGACCCTTTTTGCAGGCGATCACCATGCCTTCAAAGGCCTGCAGACGCTCTTTTTCGCCTTCTTTGATACGTACCTGTACACGGACCTGATCGCCAGCGGCGAACTCCGGGAGGTCGGTCCGCTCCAGTTTCGCGGCCAGCTTTTGCATGATGGGGTGAATCGACATGGGTGCAATCCTTCAGTGAATTCGAACCTTCAGTGTACATGAGAAATGCGGTGTTTGCGGGGCTTCCGATCACGAACGAGCCGGTTCGGGAGGTGGAGTGCGCTTCGCGTCCAGTTCCGCCTGCACCTCTGCCAGCAGAAAGCGATCTTCCGGCGTGAGCGTGGCGGCGGCAAGCAGATCGGGGCGGTGAACAAGGGTGCGAGCCAGGGCCGCACGCCGACGCCAACGGCGAACCGCGAGATGGTCGCCCCCGGCGAGGACCTCGGGCACCGCGGTGCCACGAAAATCCGCGGGGCGCGTGTACTGCGGGTAATCGAGCAGGCCACCGGCGCCGTGCGTCGCGCGGGGTGCTCCGTTGGGGGCCGTCGCTTCGCCGGGGTCGTCCCCTTCGCCGAAACTTTCAAAACGCGCCGAGTCTGGGTGACCCAACACACCCGGCAACATACGGATGACGGCGTCCATGATGACCGCAGCGCCCAGCTCACCGCCAGAAAGGACGTAGTCGCCGATCGAAAGTTCGCGATCCGCCAGCAGATCGGCAACGCGCTGATCAGTGCCCTCGTAGCGTCCGCAAAGGAGGGCAACCCGCTCAAGACCGGCCAAGGATCGCGCTTCACCCTGGTCGAAACGGCGTCCGCCCGCGGAAAGCAGAATCACAGACTCACGCGCGGGGTCGCGAACCGGTTTGGGCGCATAGCCGAGCGACTCAACGCAGCGAAAGAGCGGCTCCGGCTTCAACACCATGCCTTCGCCGCCGCCAAAAGGACGGTCGTCGACGGTGCGGTGACGATCATGGGTGAAGGCGCGGAAGTCATGCAGGGCGACGTTTGCCTTGTTTTCACGCAGCGCACGATGCAAGATGCCGTAGTCCAGCGGGCCGCGGAAGAAATCGGGAAACAGGGTAACGATATCGAAGCGCATGAGCGAAGGAAACAGAATCAAAGCCCGTCCTGCGGGGGAGGGTCCTCGAGAGCCGGCGTGAGTGGAGCAGCGTCAGAGGGCGTTGCGTCGTTTGCCGCGGCGTCACTAAGCGTAAAGAGGCCGGGAGGCAGATGCATGGCGATGCGCTTTGCGGCGAGGTCTACCCCAATCAGCCATGCTTGCACAAAGGGTACGAGAACTGTTTCCGGCTCTCGAGGGGGAGCCGCGGTCACTGTCGTCGCCGCAATAGCCATGCTGGGTTCGACCACAAGCAAATCCGGGGCGTCCTCCAAACGCGTGCGGCCATCGGCCGCCACGGGGAACTGCACGTCAACGACGGTGCCGGCATGCCGGTCGCCGTCGTACAAGGCACAACCGAGGAGATCGCGAACGCGAAACGTATCGGACGCGAGTGGCGGAAGGGCAGAAAGCGGCAGCAGCAGAAACTGACCGACGAGCAGATCGGCGGCTGAGATCGAATCCGTGCCGCTCAGCTTGAGAACCCATCTACCTTTGTTGCGACCGGTGGGCTGCCAGGCGCCTTCCAGTTCGCGTGCCCCCTCCGGGAAAGGCATGCTGTCCTCCCGTGCGGCAAGCCAAAGGCGGCTTCCGGCAACGAGCAGGGCTGGGTCGGCATGCGGCTCTGCAAGCAGTTCACCATGCCGTCCCTGCGGCCGCAGCAGCTGAGCTACGGCTATCCAGCCTTCGTGAGCGTTCGCCATCTCTGCTGCGCCTTTTGTGCTGTGTCGCGCCGCGCCTGAGCCGCCGTCAAGCTGCGCCCGAGCTGCCGTCAGACTGCGCTTGAGATGCCGTCAGGCTGCGCCTTCCGCCACTTCCACGATGTCAAGCGAGAAGCGGTGTTTCAGCTTCATGCTGGCAGCGCCGAGTATCGTGCGCAAGGACCGCGCGGTGCGGCCCTGTTTGCCGATCACCTTGCCCAGATCGCGTGGCGCCACCTGGAGCCGAAGAATGATGGCACCGGCTTCGGCGGAAACATCGAGACGAACCGCTTCAGGCTCGTCCACGAGTGCCTTGGTAATCTCAAGAACCAGCGTCCGCATCTCGGAAACGGCGCGATCCTGCACGACAGCTTCAATACTTCCAGTCACTCGCTACACCTCAGGAGAGATTGCAAGAGCGAAAGCGATGCTGGATAGCCAGACCTCATGCAGCGGGCCAGGTCTTCCGGATGCTTCTTCACTCTGCCAGCAAACACCCAAAATGGGGTATGCCCCTGCTGCGTTTTTCACCAGCATTGCAGCGAGTCTACGGGAGTCGCTGCTGCACACCGATAACTCTTTAGGCATGCCTCGGTTTCTCTTTTGTGCACGAGGACGTTACTTTAGGCTGCAACCGGCGCTGTTTCGGCCGCCGTCGCCTGTGCTGCCTGTTTGGTGAGGAGCTTGCCGACGATCTCGGAATATTGTGCGCCCTTGGAGTGCCAATACTCAATGCGGTCGCGCTTGAGATTGATCGTCGCCGGGTTCGTGCGGGGGTTGTAGGTTCCTACCACCTCGATCGACCGGCCGTTGCGGGCACGATCTTTTTCGATGACCACGATGCGATATTGCGGTTGTTTGCGGGCGCCTACACGCGCCAAACGGATCATTAACACCTTGAAAACCTCACTGAAATGGATACAAACCTGGGTTTGCTGCAATTTGCGGCTCGCCGGAGCAGAGAAGCGACCTCTAGCACGATTCAACTTTGTTGCTCAAGCGTGTTCCTGCCGAACATCTAAGTATCGCGAAAATCGGGCCGATGTGTAAAGGGCGATTGGGAGATTTTGCCCATTTTCGCAGGAAAAAGGCGCCGCCCTGAGTCAGGGCTTGCTGGCGGGAACAGCCGACGGAGGGAAGAGCCACTGGAGGACGCGGCCGAAGCGGCGAGCCCAGGCGTCCTCCTCATGCAGGCCGCCGGGGACGCGCATGTAGCGGAGGTCGATACCGTCGCGCCAGCCGCTGCTCCGGAGCTTGTGGTGCAGCAGATCGCAGTCGCGCAGATGTCGCAAACCCTCCGACATGCCCATATCGAGCCAAATGCGGGGCCGCGGTTGCGGTCGGGCGACGCCGACACGGCCCAGCACGTCGCGACTGTTCCACCAGACGCTGGGCGAAAGCACGCCCACCTTTCCGAAGACCTGCGGATAGCTGAGGCCGAGCGAAAGGGAGATGAGGCCGCCCAGCGAGGAGCCGGCGATGCCGGTGCTCGCGGCATCGGTGCGGGTGCGCAGCTCCTCGTCGATCAAGGGCTTGAGCTCGTCCACGAGCAGACGGCCGTAGAGTGCACCGCTGCCGCCCCCGAAGTGCGGGTCACGGCTGGGGGTGTACTCGGCCATGCGCCGCACGCCGGTATTCTCGATGCCGACAAGGATGAGGGGTTCAATCAGAGCTTCGCGGCTGAGGCTGTCCGCAGTGGTGTGTGCGGCCCAGGTACGGCCGGGAACGTAGGCCGTGCGCCCGTCGAAGAGGTTTTGCCCGTCGTGAAGATAGAGCACAGGAAACCGGCGGTCGGGCTCTTTCCCATACACTGCTGGTAACCAAACGAACACATTTCGGTCATCAGGCAAATATGCAGAATGGAACAAAGGCAAGACGCGCAAACGCGGGTTGTGGTCAAGGTCGTCGCCTTCGGCCTCCCAAAGGCCGGCGCCGTCCGGTTCCGGTTGGGAACCGTTGAAGGGGAGCAGCTTGCGAGACGAAGCGACAGGGGCCACGGGTTGGAGCGGAAAAGGCACGAAGATAAGGCGAGGCGCCAGAAGGTATTGGCGTGAACCGAGACCGTAACGGGCGTTCAGAATACCAGAGGGCGACGGATGAATCGTGAGTATCACCGGTGGCGGTCTCAGGAACTGGATCGCGAGATGGAAATGCTGGTCTTCGGACATGGCGGTTTGCCTGCGATTGTGTTTCCCACATCGCAGGCCCGCTTCTATGAAT
>CAXTRN010000106.1:8634-12430 GCA_964246645.1 uncultured Acidobacteriaceae bacterium | reverse complement strand
GCGGACTTGGCGTTGCGGATTTGGATTTGCGAGTGGGCACATCCGGTCGTCGGCCCTCATCTACTTACGCCCGCCCACCCTGGCTTCGCTTTTCAATGGCCATCGCTTCCAACGCCCGTTCCGGATTGCCCTCAGGGAGTGCAACGCCCATCTTTGCGGTCATCTCGCCGGCGATACGCTGCGCCACCGCCGCCCGGGTGGCGAGCGGCAAATCCAGCGCCCGCGCAAAGAATGCCTCCAGAACGACAAGATCCGCGACGGACAAACGCGCCACCGCATCGGCGGGAAACAGGTTTGCCGCCCTTCCATTCACATGCATGCTCTCCGCAGTCGGCCTCCGGAAGTGTTCGCCCGTAAGCAGCAGCGGCTGCTCTTCCGTTCGTTCGTGAATCACCAGCGTGCCTGCGGCCAGGTCACCCAGCCGCTTGTTTTGTTTGTTGCAGAGCATCGTCACCACGCCTGCCAGGTACAGGCTTGGCAGGTAATCGGCAACCCGCAGCAGGTTGCGCGCCAGGCTTTCAAAAAGGGTGATCTGCCGTCCTGCATCCTTGATTACACGCAGCTTCATCGCCCGTTTTCCCGGCGTTTGGCCATGCCAGAAGGCCTCAAACAGCGAAAAGTAGCCCCAAAACAGCACAAAGGACGCAAAGATGATCCCTGCGAGAAACCATTTGCTCGCCAACGTGGTGGATGTGCCGGGCCGGCCGCCTGTAGCCGCCTCGGTGATCGCCACGACCACCAAAACCGCGACCACGACCGCCAGTTGGATCAGATGATCCAGCAGCAAGGCAACAAACCGGCTCCCGATGCCGGCAACCGGAAACTGCAGCGCCACCTGTTCCGGCGTGTCAATGCTAAGCTGGTCGGCGTAGTGCTGCCGTGTAAACCCGGCTCGTTCCCCCGTCTCGGGCAGCATGGACGCGGGTGGCATCGGATCGGGCCCCCATCCGGGCTGGCGGCCGTCTGGCGCTTGAAAGCTCATGATCACTTCTTTCTGGATCGATCTTCGTAAGCATAACTGGACCCGCCTGGAGTCGCTGCTCGCTCAGGCCGAGACTTCCGGCGTCAAAACGCTGCCTCATGCCGATCTGCGCGATCTCGGGCTGTTGTACCGGCAAACCGCGGCTGACCTTTCCTCTGTGCGCGCCGATCGCTCTTCGCGCACACTCGAAACCTACCTGAACCGCCTGGTCGGGCGCGCGCACAACTTCGTCTATTCCGGCCGCCGCGTCACCTTTTGGAGCCTTTGGGAGTTCCTCGCCCACGGCTATCCGCGCCTTTTGCGCCGCCTTTTGCCGTATATCTGGGCCGCTACCGCCGTTTTTCTCGCTTCTTTCGCGCTCGGCATGCTCATCACCACGCTGCGGCCCGACTTTGCCGCGCTTTGGCTCGGGCCGCTCATGATGGACAAGATCAACCACCATCAGATGTGGACCGATCAGGTACTCTCCATGAAGCCGCAAGCCTCGTCGCAGATCATGACCAACAACATGAGCGTTTGTTTCATGACCTTCGCCGCCGGCATCACCGCCGGTCTTTTTACCCTTTACCTGCTTTTCAACAACGGTTTGCAGATTGGCACTGTGCTCGCTGCCTGCGCCCAGCACAAAATGGCCGGCAGCCTGCTTGCCTTTATGGTCTCGCATGGGGCGCTCGAGATTCCCTCCATCATGCTCGCCGGGGCCGCTGGCCTGCGTATCGGCACCGGCATTTTGTTTCCGGGCCAGTTGCGCCGCCGTGACGCCCTCGCCAGAGCCGGCGCCGAAGCCGTGCAACTTGTCTCCGCCACCATCCCGCTGCTCATCATCGCCGGCTCCTTTGAAGCCTTTTTGTCGCCCACCCATGCTCCCGTTGCGCTCAAATGCGCCGTGGGCGCGGTGCTGTTTACGGCACTTTGCCTTTGGTGGGCTGAAGGTGGCCGCAAACCGCACAGCATTACCTGACGACAGCACCGGATACGGAACCTTTCGCTACAAAACTGCATCCCACTAGATACTTTGGTGCAAACTTCCGCACCTGTCTCAAATCTTCGACTTGCCGATGGGCGGCTCTGTAACCTTTGCGCTTATTCCAGGCAGAAACATTTTCCACATTCCGGCGACCTATCCGGAGACAACTTCCTTTTCCGCTCCGAGGACCTCCATGCCGCCACCGCAAACATTCCGACAACCGCATGTCGCTCTCCGCAATCTTCCCTACGACTCAGCCGAAGCCGCGTTTCCAGAGGCCTTCTCGCTTGGCGGCGTACTTGGCTCAGGCCAGGTTGTGTGGACCGAACAAGCCTACGCCTCGCGTACCCGTCCGCAATCGACCCTGGCCTTTGTCGAAGGCATCGGCATGGTGCTCGTCGATCCTTACTGGCTTACCTGTGTTTCCACCCCAAAATCCTAACCAGCGCGGAAGGGAACAGTCGTCACAGCTCGGATAGGGAGCGGTCATCGCCGCTCGCGCATTCACAGCAGTCCCCGCGCTTTCACCTCTAGGTATTCGCTCACCGCGCGTACCCCAAGCTCCTCGGCCGACGCTTCCACGATCAAAACGCCCTGTCTTTCCAGTTGAGCGATCGTTTCTCGCCGGCGTTCTTCCATCTCCGTAGCCGCTGCCGCGTGAAACATCGCCTCCCGCGAGGTCGGTACTGTGGCGGCCAGCGTGGCCAGCTCGGGATGTTTCAACAGCACCAGCACCACCAGGTGCAACCTGGCGAGCGCAGCCGCGGCAGTTACTAACGCGGGCCGGCCTGCTGTGTCCGGAAGTTCGGTGATCCACACCATCAGCCCCCGCCGGCGCTGCATCTGCTTCAGCCGTGCCATTGCTAACAGTGCGTCCCCCTCCGCGGCTTCGCTGCGTGTCGCGCTGAGCAGGTCAATCAACATTCGCAAGTGCGCCGTCCCCGTCCCCGGCGGCAGCACTTGTTGCACCGCCGCGCCATAGGCCAACATGCCGAACTTGTCGCCAGATTGCCCGACCACCTGCGCCAGCATGACCGCAGCGGTCGTCGCTTGATCCAGTTGCGTCACCGTCAATCGGTGCGCCTCGTCACGCTCGGCCTCGGTTTCTCCAGCGAATTGCGGTTGATCCCCGCGGCGAAGCGCAAACGCGGTCCGCGAAAGCCGCCCGGCGTCGAGCACTACCCACACCTGCTGCGAGCGTTCAGCCATGAACTGCCGTGTCACCACCTTGCCCCGTCGCGCCGTCGCCGTCCAACTCACCGCCCGCAACTCGTCGCCCGGCTGGTATTCGCGTAAAGACTCGAACTCCCGTCCTGCGCCGCGCAGCCGCAATTGCCGCCGTTGCCGCTCCATTTGTCGCGCTCGCATCAGAAAGAATGCATTCGATCCGCGAGCTTGCTCATGCGCCGGAAAAACCCTCACCCGTTGCGCATGCCCACGCTCCCTTTTTCCGTTTTCCCCGAGCGCCCCGACAGGCAAAAAATCTGTTGTATCGCTTTCCGCAAGGCTCAATTCCGCCGCCGCCCATCGTTCCGCCAGCCCAAGCACGCCGCGGTACCGCAGATACACTCGCCGCAAGGCGAACTCGCCGCGCTCCCGTGGCCAAATCGTCGAGACCAGCGTCGCCGGCTCACGCGGGAATACCTCCAGCGTCCTCGTTTCCGGCATGCCGACCAGCGCCGGATGCAGATCGTCGGTTACCCGCATCGCGAGTACCGCGTCCGCTTCGGCCGTGATGGCCAACTCCACACGCGTTGCCACGCCCAACTGCGGCGAGTCCAGAAAGGTCCGCGTCACCCCAATCTGCCTTGGCCGCGGCAGCAGCGAGGCCTCCCAACCGACGACCA
>CAXTRN010000106.1:0-8624 GCA_964246645.1 uncultured Acidobacteriaceae bacterium | reverse complement strand
ACGACCAGGACGACCAGCGCATCCCATCCAACCATTCCCCAGATCGCGCGGGGGTGCCAAAATGCCGGCAAGGCCCAAAAGATTCCCGCAACCAGCAGAAACATCGCCCGCGGCGTGAGCCCAAAGCCAAACAAAGCCCCTGTGCGCCCCAGCGCACGCGCTTGCCCGCTCGCGGGGGAGGGGATCAGCGTCCGCACGTCGCCTCCCACACGCTTGCATGGCAAAGACCGAAATATCTTGACCGCCGCTCCCTACCCGAACGACTCCCCAACCGATCCAGCCAACCCCACACGTCGCGAACCATCTTAAGGAAGACCCGTACCCCTTGCTCTTTCGGTAGCCTTTCACGGAGAGATAAAACGCTCTGCCAACCATCCTGTGATTTCCCTGGAAGGCCGCCAAGAGAAGACCGCACGCCGGATACGCTGACCGGGCAAGCCCAAAGGGCCACCGCCCAAAAGGCCGCCGCCCCAAAGTTCACCGCCCAAAAGTTCACCAAGGAGCTTTCCTTGCTCGTTTCCACCCGTTGCTTCTGCCATCTCTCGGCCATCCTGTTTGCTGCCGATGCGGTCACCGCCCACGCCTGCACAGTGTGCAACTCCCGCGCCGGCCACCAGATTCGTGCCGGCATCTTCAATGGCCATTTCCTGCAGACTTGCCTTTTGGTGGTCGCGCCGTTCCCGCTCTTCGCGCTTGCCGTCCTTCTTCTGCACTGGGTCACGTCTTGCCTGGAATCCGGTTCACGGAGAACTCCGCGCCAGATCGTCAACGACGCTGTTCTGCTTCGGGACCTTTCGCCCTTGCCATTGCAAGCCGAGCCGACCGCATGATCGGGCAAAGATCCATACGTCCGCTCATCACCGCCGGCACGCTGCTCGGCATCGGCATGGGTGGCTTCGTCGACGGCATTCTTTTTCACCAGATCCTGCAGCTGCACAACATGCTCTCCAACTGGGTTCCGCGCGATTCGCTTGTGCACGAGCAGATCAATATGTTCTGGGACGGCCTGTTCCATGCCTTCACCTGGATCACCGTCGCGCTCGGCATAGCTTTTCTCTGGCGCGCTGTCACCCGGCCGCAGGTTTTGCTTTCCGGCAGGGCGCTGTGGGGCGCGATCCTTTTCGGCGCAGGCCTCTTCAACCTCATCGAAGGCACGATCGACCACGAGATCCTGCAGGTGCATCACGTTGTCCAGAATGGCAATCACCTTCTTTGGGATATGGTTTTTCTCGCTTCAGGTCTCGTTCTCAGCCTCGTCGGCTTTGCGATCATCCGTCTCGAGTTACAACGCTCAACCCCGTGATGCGGCATATGTAATTCGCTAGTACGGGCGACTTTGCAACGCCTCATTTCGGCACCGGCGTCGCCTGCAACACCTCCCGCACCACCCGATCCGGATCCAGGCCTTCCAGTTCCGCTTCGGGCCGCAGTACCAGGCGATGCCGTAACACCGGCACGGCCGCTTCTTTCACATCATCCGGCACCACAAAATCCCGTCCTTCACGCGCAGCCAGGGCTTTGGCCATCAGCAGCAGCGACGTTGACGCTCGCGGACTCGCCCCCAGCGAGATCGCAGGCCATTCCCGTGTGCGCCGCACTACCCCCAACAAATACGCAAAGATCGCCGGTTCCACGCGCACAGCCCGAACCTCCCGCCGCGCCTGCGCCACGAGCGCAAAGGGCACCGCCTCGACCGGCGCGTCGGCCAATCCCGTTGCCTCCGTGGCCGCATGGTGACGCTCCAGCACCGTGCGCTCATCGTCCGCGCTTGGGTAGCCGACTCGGATCTTGAGCAGAAATCGATCCAGTTGCGCTTCGGGCAGGGGATAAGTACCCTCGAACTCCACCGGATTTTGGGTGGCAAAAACGGTGAAAAAGCGATCCAGTTCATGTGTTTCGCCATCTGCGGTGACTTGTCGCTCTTCCATGGCTTCCAACAGCGCCGCCTGGGTTCGTGGAGGCATACGGTTCACCTCATCGGCGAGCAAAAATTGCGTAAACACCGGGCCCGGATGAAAGCGAAACTCTCCTGCGCGCTCCCCAAACGGCGGCTGAAAGACCGTTGTTCCTAAAATATCCGCCGGCATCATGTCAGGCGTGCCCTGCACACGTCGAAACCCAAGCCCAAGAACCCGAGCCAATGTTTTGACAATCAAGGTTTTCGCCACGCCCGGCACGCCTTCGATAAGGCCATGGCCACCACAAAGCACCGTCGCCAGGGAAAGCGCGATCGCCTCATCCTGCCCGGCGATCACCCCGCCAACGGCCGTTGCTCCACGCCGAAACAACTCTTCGGCCGTTGCAATGCCCATGCCTGTTTCCAACTCCGTCGTCATCGCACGCCCCAAATCTTCGCCGACCTGTCTATGAATCCGTCATGATGTGTATCGGCACAGATTCAAAATACTTGAATCCGAAATACAAAATATTTTCAGCACCACACTCGTCTGTTTATCGGTTAAGAAATCAACCCTCTATAAAGGAACTCACGCCCTTGCCGTTCGGCTGAGGGTTTTGCCCTTTTCCGGGCCGGGCTGTGTGCCGAACCCGCTCCGCATCCGCTCCCATCGCCTGAACCAGGGCCAATGCCCCGCGCACCCTGGGTTGCGTCCCTGCGGCTGACGCTGCTTCCCGCAGGTGCTCGCCCACGGCGGTCCATTCGCCGCCAAATCTGGCCGCGAGCGCCGTCACAACCGCCTCCGGTCCCTCTTCGACCGTCCGTTGGGCGAGCCCGCCGTCGCGCATCAGGGTGCGGCGCAACCGCCGTTGTGCGGCGTCGATCGCCGCATCGGTCGCGCCGGCGCGTTCATACAGGTCGCCCATACTCACTGCAAACTCGACTGGCGAGGACCGCGGCACAGCCACCGGCAACCGCACCGGCCCACGTCGTCGGCTGAAGGAAAACACCAGGAAACCGAACACCAGCGCGGCTTGCAGCAGCAGAGCCCGTAGCGGCAGCCCAGCCGCCGCACTCCACTTCGAGCGCACCGGCTCCAGCAGCGATTCATCGAACAACACGCGCCGCCCCGCGCCCAGACTCGCGAGCAGCAGCTTCAAATCCCCATCATTTTTCAGCTCGGCATTCGTCATCGGCCCCGGGGCGCTCCACCAGATCGCCTCGCCTCGCCCCACCGGCACGCGCACCACCACCGCATCCGGACCGCACCGCTCTTCGACGCGCACCGAGGCATTTTCATCCGCCCAACGCACCGTGTCCTCGATCTCCACCTCGCCCGCCTGCGCCAACGTCCCCGGCCCTTCCGGTCGCGTGTAACACAAGGCCCCGAGACGTCGTCCGCCTTGTGCGCCACCCCCGGGAATCAGCAGCGCGCCTTCCGCGCCGGTCGTGACCAGCCGGCCGCCACGCTCCAGAAACCCTCGCAGCGCTCCCGCCAGCCAGTCTTTTTCGAGCGCGGAATAAAGTGGTGCCGGCAACACCAAAGTCGTGTGTGCGGCATCCACCTGCCCGAGTTCCGTCAGAGGCTGCTCCCACCGGGCCACCGGACGCCCCAGCGAGCCAAGCATCAGATACGCCGCTTTTGTGCCGCGCGGGGCAGTGTTGTACGTAGAAGGTCGGGGGTCGTTGCTGGCCGCCGCCGGAGCCAGCACCCCGATCACCACAATCAACAACAAAACCAACCCACCGAGCGAAAGCAGCCATCGCCGGTCTGCGTGCTTTCCCGCGCCCGGCCTTATCGCTGCCAAGCTGGCCATCAGGCCGCCCCTGCCGTTGCGGTTTCCACGGCAACTACGGCAGCCGACGCGCTGCGCTTCAGGTCTGCCGCTGCAATGGCGGCGAAGCTCGCCTGTGCTGCGTGGAAGTCCGCCTCTGTGCCCATCGTCTGCCCGTACCAGACCCGCTCAAAGCACGAGGTCAGTGTGCGCAAGGCGCTTTGCGCCTCCGATCCCGGGCGCAGCAACCGAAGGTACTCCCGCGGGGTCCGGGTCGGATTGGGCCGCCATGCTCGCCGTGTTTCCAATGACAAAATCGCCGCCCAATACAGGCAATGCACCGCCGCTCTCCACTCCCTCTGTTCTGCGTGCTCCTCGGCCAGCCGCTGCCAATCAGTCGCCTCGCGACCCTCGCGCCGCGCGGGCGACGCCTGCCCAAGGGCAAGGCGCAACGCCTGTCGGCTCAAGCTGCGGCGCACAAAGAACAGGAGCCCACCCGCGGCAAGCCCAAAACAACACCACTCGATCAACGGCGCCAGCCACGGCGCACGCGCGCCCATCCGGTCCATTCCTAGAAACAGGCGTAGAAACCAGTCCTGTAATTTCGCTGCCTGCTTGTCGATCCACGTCGGCCCACTTGCTGGCTGGAACTCATCACCTGCCAACACCTGACGCGCCGCGCTCCTGGCCCGATCCACGCTCGCTCGCGCCAAAGGTGTCGGGGAAGCTTCGCCGCCGACTCCGGTTTCCGTTTCCAATTCTTCCAAACGATCCGCCGCGGTTCGCATCTGCGCCATCCGGTCCTGCGCCGATGCCTTTCCCGCGGCCCCGAGCGTCGCACGGAGCCATTGCCATGACATATGAAAACCCGCATGACCAGCCGCCGCACCCACGTCTTCATCGTCCGGCACGCTTTCGGCGGCACAGGTCGCTGCCGCACTGCAGGCCGCTACCGTCCGCTTCAGGTTCACAATCTGTTCGCGAAAGACTGCGAGGCTTATCGGCGCGGCAGGTTGAGCGACAGCCCGCACCCCCGCAAACCCAATCCAAAACCAAAGCAGCCCTGCGGCCGCCCAAGCCCGGCGTCGGGACCGCCGGCATGCTCCCGCTTCAACCAAGCGACGCCCATCTTTCTGCTGGCGGTGCTTCGTCCACGGCTGCATCCCGTACGCTTCCGCCGCGGCTACCTTCCAGCAGCAATTGCAGATCCAAAGCCTCTTTTCGAACGCGCTGGTCGAAGTACAACAGCGTCAGCCCGATCAGCGCTACCGGAGCCACGGCCGTATGTCCCACAAATGAAATCAGCAGAACGAACAACTGTGCCAGGTGGTGTTCCTGCTTGGGCGCAAACAGGATCAAAAAGCCCGCCGGCATCTCCAGAACCCACACCACGAGGTACAAGCATCCCGAGATCAGCAGCAGCACAAAAACGCGCCCCTTCGTGCCGGCGGCCAGTCCTTTGCTGCGCCGCATGGCCGCCCGCACCCCGAGCCGTTCCACCACCGCCGCCGGCACCGCCAGCGCATTGCGCAGGTACAGCACAAACCCGGCAGGGAAGCCGCCGAACACCGCGGCAAATAACAGCACGCCGCCCAACGCCGAAAACACCGTTTTTCCTGATTGTGTGCCGTAGGCCAACAGGACGAGCGCCGGCACCATCGCCACGAGAAAAATCCACATCAGGCTGCCTGCCTGCCAACACGCAATGCCGATCCAGCGATACCAACGCTTCAGCACGGCCAGCAGCGCTTGTTTCGCATGCGCCTCCTTGCCGAGATACACCTCGCTCATCGCCAGCGAGGTCGCCGCCTGCGTTACCGCCGAAACCAGAAAAAACAGCAGCCCCGCTACCCATGTACCGATCTGCGCGGAAAGCATCCCGTGCAGGGCAAAGGGGGATAGGCTGCCGGCATTTTTCGGACCCGCCATGGCGATGTTGCGCATCAGCGCGTGTTGGGTCGTGAGCGAGATCGCCTGCACCAGCACCTGGACACAGGCGGAAACGGCTGCGATCCCTGCGAATAACCAGAACTGCGAGCGGTACAACGCGAAGGTGCGATCCAACAGCTCACCCAGCGATAATGGCCGCAACTCAAACATCGCAGGGGCCGTTCTTGCCGCCGGTGTGCTTCCGCGCAACTCTTCCGGCATCCGTTCCGGCCGCAGCCAGCCGTCTTGCGATCCCAACGCCATGGGGTGCCTCCTCTTCCAGTGCCACCGCACGCCTCTTGTTCCAGCGGCGTCTTTGATCTCATGGCTGTGCGGCACATGGTAGCACCTGCTGTTTGCTTGATGAAAGTTCTTTGTCCATACCTGAAGACAAGAAAGAACTGGAGCCATTGTTGTCTTATAGCCATTGACGTCCGGCTTTCCTCAGCAAGAAACAAAGGTTGCATGTCACCACGCCGCTCGGGCGCATCTCACCTGTTGTGATGGAAATTCGCAAGGTCCATCCGAACGGCGGAACGGCCGCGATGGGGCAAATCGAATCACGATTGCGTTTGCTTTCCCGGCTGGATCAGCATGTCTCGGCAAACAGCGGCCCGCAGGTGCTCGTAAAGACGGCTCTTGATACTGGCCTTGAGCTGTCCGGCGCCGCCTTCGGGGCTTGCCTGTACCCCGTCGTCGGGGTCGATGGTGCTCATTCCCAACTGGTTGAGGTGTCCGGGTTTGTGCCCTCCACAGACCGCGTACCCGCTTTCCAGGGTACGGCTGACCAAAGTAGGAAAGAGGCGAACGAAGCCCCAATCCCGAAACTCAAGGCTGGGGTCGCCACCGGCACCGACCTCCCCGGTTTTTTCACCAGTCTGCTGCCGAGTTCCTTTATCGTTCGCAGCTCCATCGTGGTCCCGTTGCTGTCCCTCTCTTTGCCGAGCGCTTCCGCCGAGCCGCCCGGGTTTCTCTTCTATGCACACGCCGATCCGGATGTTTTTACCCCGGAAACGGAACTGCTGGTTTCTTTTGTCGCGGCGCAGCTCTCGATCGCACTCCGAAACGCGCAGCTCACCGACACCCTCACCCGCGAGGCTACTGTCGTTGCCCGCGCGCTCGCCGCGCAACGCCTCACCGATCGGCGTCTCGCGCAGGCCCTGGAGGCGGCGCAGCTGGGCACCTGGAACTGGGACGCCGCCTCGGGTCTCATCGACTTTGACGAGCGCGCTGCCGCTCTTTTCGGCGTCGAACCCCACCGCCCTTTATCGCGCGATGCCCTCCGCGAACGGGTTGTGTATGCGGACGACCTTCACCACTCGCCGGTCGATCTGCACGATTTCCTGCGCTCCAAAGGCCAATACAGCGCCGAATACCGCATCGATGCGCTCGACGGCGTGCAGCGCTGGATCTACGCGAATGGCCGAGCCGTGCTTTCCGATGCCACGGGCGAAGTAGCCGGGCTCACCGGCACGGTACAGGACATCTCGGAGCGCAAAAAACAGGAAAGCTCTCTCCGAACCAGCGAAAAGCTGGCCGCTGCCGGCCGTCTTGCCGCCAGCATCGCCCACGAGATCAATAACCCGCTCGAAGCTGTTACCAATCTCATCTACCTCGCCAAAACCGATCCCGAAACACCCCCAGGCATCGCTCGCCTTTTGGAAACCGCCGACAATGAACTCGCGCGCGTTTCGCAGATTGCCCAGCAAACCCTTGGCTTTTACCGCGACACCACCCATCCCGTTTCGATCGATCTCAATCACCTGCTACAAGCAGTGGTTGAGCTTTTCGAACGCAAACTGCACAGCAAACGCCTCCATTGCACCCTCGATCTTGAACCTCGGCTTTCCATCGTCGGGCTCCAGGGTGAAATCCGGCAAGTCATCTCCAACCTCCTCGTCAACGCCATCGATGCTTCGTCGCACAACGGAGGGCGCATCCAAATCCGCGGCCGTCGCCGGCGCCGGGACGGTTCCCGCGGCGTGTCCGTGCTCATCGCCGACCAGGGCGCCGGCATCCCGCATTCCGTTCGGCACCGCCTTTTCACCCCCTTTGTGACAACAAAGCAATCGACCGGTACCGGGCTGGGTCTGTGGGTCACCCGTGGCATGGTGGAAAAACACGGCGGCTCGGTTCGGTTCCGCAGCCGTACCGAGTCCCCCTCGGGAACAGTCTTTCGCGTTTACCTTCCGCAATCTGCCCATCCTCGACTTTTTGCTGCCCACGCTTCCGGCATTCTCCAGTAGACTTGCGTTGAAAGGCCGCACCCCTGGTGCATAGCCGCAAACCCTTGCGTAACTAGACTTAACGGTTTCTTGTTTCTTGCACGCCGGTCCGTCGAGTTCCTTCAGGTGATCGATATCAGAATGAATCCCATGCTGCTGTTCAGCCAAACCGGAAAACCCGCCCCACCATTGCACACCGAGTCCAAGTGCAGTGCCGATGCGCCTTCGCCTTCGCCTCGCATCCTCGTGGTCGACGATGAAATCCTGATTGCAGACACCATCGTGCAAATCCTGAACCGCAATGGCTTCATCGCCGAAGCGGCCTATTCCGGCTCCCAAGCCATTGACCTTGCCGCCCGGCACTGTCCGGAGCTTGTGCTTTCCGACGTCATGATGCCCCACGTCGACGGCGTCGAAGCCGCTATCGCCATCCGCGAACAGTGCCCCGATACCCGCATCGTCCTTTTTTCCGGCCAGGCGGCCACGGTCGAAATCCTCGCCCGTGCTCGCGAACGAGGCCATGACTTCGAACTCCTTCCCAAACCCATCCACCCCACGCAGCTGATCAAGCATCTTCGGCCGTAGCGAGCCAACGCCGAACTGAAGCACAGGTATAACGAGCCTCTTTCTTCGCACGGCAGTGCGTGAGGCGCAGGCACCGTTCCCCTTAGGCATGCGCGTCGTATGCTGAAACGAGGACGCCTATGCCGATCACTTTACCCATTGCGATTTATTACGAGCAGCCTCACTGGTTCAAGCCCTTATTCGCCGAGTTGGACCGTCGCGGCACCCCCTACG
>CAXTRN010000105.1:0-12468 GCA_964246645.1 uncultured Acidobacteriaceae bacterium | reverse complement strand
ACTTTGCCGCGTACCATTTGCGCCGGCACGTCCGTGCCGTCCGCTGCCGTCACGCGTACCGCACCGGAAGCTTTGCCCGGCCCGAAATCGATGCCGGTTTCCACGATGTCTTCGCGGTCCACGTTCAAGGGATTGAAGATCACCACGGGAACGCCCGGCCCTTGCGTGTCCAGCGCCGCCGATACACTCTGCGTCGCCGTTTTCAAAACATCCGCAAACTGGTTCATGGCGATCGCGTCGTCGTTCCAGGCGAATTCATATGCCCGCGGGGTCGCTGTACCTGCCGCCAGATCATGAAAATGTGCTGCCAAAGCCAGGGTCCAGGCGTCATCCAGGCGCTGCTTGGGGTAAACCTGACCGCCTAGCCACATGGCCGCGACCGATGACTTTTCCGCTGCGTCTGCCAGCAGCTCTTCTTGGCGAATCCAGCGTTTTTGGTACGCCTGGGATGTAAGCGAGCCTGCGGAATGATTGGTCAGTTCCAATTCGCCGGTGTAGCGAGGCAGCCGCTGTTCCTCGGCTGGGGTGACTGCCCGGAACATCTGGTCGGCTGTTGAAGAAACAACCTGCACGGGACCATCGCCGACGTGCACCTGCGGCCACGCGCCTCCCGGCGGCTGACCCCGATAAGGAATATCGGTCGGCGGCATATCGACGGTTCCCTTGGTGATAATGGCTTCCAATCGCCTCACTGATTCTTCGCGCGGCGCTCCGCCAATGTCTCCTGTGCCGTAGTAGTGGTAATCCGTGAACAGGCCGGTGACCTGGCCGTTGTGCAGCACGCGCGCGGCCCAGTCGCCCTGGAAGCGACGGGCAGCCTGCTCTTCCTGCGCCTGGCCAAGTGCGGCCTGCTCCATGCGCAAGGCAAACAGATCCCGCAGCTGCGTCGGGTCGGGAGCGCCCTTGCCGGCCTGCATCCTGGCTTCGGTCGCGGCGATGTTTTTTTCTACTGCAGCGAGTGCGGGATAGGGCTGCAGCGCCGGCAGCGGTTGGCTAAGATCGGTTGTGATGTCGCCGTTGTAGTTTCCAGGATTCCAGGCCGCTACAACACTTCGCCCATCCGGTCCGATCCACATCCCGACGTTGAACGGTGTGCCCTCGGGCGTGTTCTCAATTGACTCACTCCCACCACCCTCGGCCGACGATCCCCAAACCAGCTTTTGCGTCGAAAAACCCCGGATCCCCGCATGGGCCAACAGCGTTGGCAACGAGGACGGGAAGCCGAAGCAGTCCGGCAACATAAATTCCGCGCTGCTTTTGCCGAACTCACGGCGGAAATACTCATTGCCGTACAAGAACTGCCGCAGAATGGCCTCGGGGCTGGGTGCGTTTACGTCCCCTTCTTCAACCGAAGATCCAGCGGGGAACCATCGCCCTTGAGCGATGTAACCCTTCATCCGCGCGTAATCGGCAGGAAAATACTCCTTCATCAGCCGGTAGCGATTGCTGCCGGTGAAGTTGAAGAGGTAGTGCGGATATTTGTCGATCAGGACGAAGTTGTCTTCCATCGTCCGCCGCAGGTATTCATCGATGACCTGCGGATATTCCCAGCGCCATTCGGTATCAAGGTGCGCATAGCCTATGGTGTACAGCGTCGGCTGTTTGCTCAAATCGGGGTGGTTTTCCGCAGTCTGGGCCGTGATCACGGCAACCAGTGCAAAGGGAGCAAACAGAGCAGAAACAGCCCTTAGACGCAAAGTGAATCTCACTTTCTAAATCTTGATCGTCATCATCGCAGGAAAGAACACGATGACGGTACGCGCCGCTGCAGCAAGCATCCGCGTCCCCTGTGGTATCGATTCCACAACGGAAACAGTTTCCGGCAACAAGGCACGTATGTCAACACCGTAAATCATTACCGGTCAAGTTCGCGGAACCCGCCGCAATCACATCCGGTCGCCGGCAGATGCTTTGCCGGCGCACCCGCAGGATTCGCGCAGCACGAGACGCGTCTTTAATTTCATCTGCACAGCAGGTGAAAGCGCCGCCGCCGGATCGGCTGACTCGAGAAGCCGCTCGAAAAGCAGTTCCGCCGCGATCTTTCCCATCTCCTCAATCGGCTGGTGAACAACACTGATCGCCGGATGCAACGTGGCTGCAAGTTGGAAATCGTCGTACCCCAGCAAAGCCACAGTTTCGGGCACGGCGATGCGCATGGCTTGCAGCGCCTCCACCGTCGCAATCGTGACGCTGTTTTTCAGTGTGAAAATCGCATCCGGCCGGCGCGGCCCGGCAAGCAACTGGCGAAGGGTCTGCTGTGCCGCCGTGCTGTCGGTTACGGAAAACTCTATGTTTGCCTTCAGGCCAGCAGCCTCTACAGCCTCTTTGTAGCCACGGATACGCTCTCGAATGGTGTACAGGCCGGTTTCTCCGGCCAGGCACACAATATTGCGGTAGCCATGGCTGATCAAATGATCCACAGCCATCCGGGCACCTGCGAAATTATCTGCAAACACACTGGAGATTTCCTGGTGTTTCACCGGCCGATCCAGCGCCACCATGGGCGTGCGAACGTAACGAAAAAAGGCGGGCACAGTTTCGTTGTCAGAGATCGCCGGAGCAACGATAAACCCGTCGACCCGATGCCTGACCAGCATCTGCACGGCTTCCATTTCGATCTTCGGATCGTCCTGCGTCGTGAGCAGCATCAGCATCGAGTCATGCGCGCGTGCAACGGCTTGCGCCGCATCCGCGCAGGCAGCAAAAAACGGATCGGCGATGCTTGGCACCACAAAACCGACCGTACGGGTCTTATCGCCTTTCAAAATCCGCGCCGCCTGGCTCGGCATGTATCCCAGGGTATGGATGGCCAGCTGAATGCGAGCCAGCGTTGCAGGATCTACCCGATTGCCCCCATTGATAGCGCGAGAAACGGTTGCTGCACCCACGCCCGCTTTTTTCGCTACTTCCATAAGTGTCGGATGGCGGGTCTTTGGGTTCATAACCGTTAGACGTCGCAATCCTTACCGAGCCGCGTGACAAATAACAACGGCGGGCCTGTTCACGGCAGGCGCAACGTCGCCCTCAGCTGCGCAGGCCTGCTTAGTGGGTGTAGTCGGTATTTGGAGTGGCGCTGCTGGATTTATTGGCGAGCATTTTCTGAACGATGGCGAACTGTTCGTCGGCTTCGGAAGCCCTGCCCGCGGCGCGGTAGGCGCGGCCGAGGAAAAAATGCGGCGGTTCCGCCGAGGGCGCCAGGGTGGTGGCTTTTTTGAAGGCGTCGATGGCTTGGTCGAGGCGATGAAGATCACTGAAGGTGCGACCGAGTTCCTGAAAAATCACAGGGTTACCGGGTGAAAGCGCGGTTGCTTTTTGCAGAAGAAGCAACGCCTCCGCCGGGTGGCCTTGGGATCGGGTCAGAATCCCCAGGTCGAGGTAGGGCTGCGCGTCGGGAAGATGCTTCGCCTCGACCCACTGTATGGCGGTCTCGTAGGCGGCGCGAGCGAGATCAGGCTGCTGAAGACGCTCATACGCGAGTCCCAGATTGTATTCGGACCGGGGATCTTCCGGGTTGATGGTCAGGCTGCGCTTGAACGACTCCACGGCCGCGGCGTTGCGATCAAGGTTGTACTGCGTTCTACCCAGGAGATACCACGCCTGCGGGCTGACCGGTGTGATCTGCACAGCTCGCAGAAGCCAGCGCTGCGCGTCCGAATAGGCTTTCAGCAGGATGTAATCCGAGGCTATCGCGGTAAAATCGTTCGACGTCGGCGGACGGAGGCTGGCCGCCTCTGAATATGCCTGAAGAGACGCGATCGCTTCATTGGCGCGAAGCAAGGTGTAACCAAGCAGATAGCGGCTATCTGGACAGGAAGGATTGCCGGCAACAAGGAGCCGAAGGGCTTGTGCCGCCTGTTCCCACTGCTGCCGGTCGATGAACTGCTGCGCTTCGGCCGATACGGAGCACGGAACGGCCGGGGGTTGCTGGGCAAAGACGCAGCGCTCACAAACGAGAGCCGCTGCGACCCAGAGCAACGCTAGGAGCACACTTGAAGCATGTGCGTGTGCCGCGAGGGGCTTGCGAACAAGGCGGAAGATCATAGGCCAGGTAAGTACGGCTTCATTCTATGGTGCCGGATCGGGGCTCACCGACTCCGTGGACGAGAGGTGGAGCGTTCAGGACACCGGTACAGCGGCTACGGGCGCAACGCCGAAACAGTACGCATGAAAGCAGTCGCACAGGTCTGCCACACAGTCCCTAGACATATCGGGCGCACAGCTCAGTGGGCCTGATCCTTCGCCGACATGACGTCTTTTGCTTGTTGTGCCGTCGCTTCGCTCGCTTCGCGCTGCAGCTTAGCGTAGAGCTGCAACTCGGAGCGGGCCTGTTCGCCGTTGCCGAGCGCTTTATAGGCTCGCGAAAGCAGGAAGTGGATGGATGGCTCCTTTGGACTCGCCTGTGCGGCAGGCCGCAGGTCATCCAGCGCTTTTTGCGGCTGGTCGAGCTTAAGCAGAGCATTGGCGCGATCGACGCGGGCCTGCGTAAGCTCGGGGCAGGCCGTCACTGCGGCATCGAGCGGCGGAAGGGCATCGGCTGCGGGCTGATTGGCGCCAAGAACGCTGTTGCCGAGCTTCCATTGCGTGATGCAGTTGCCGGGATCGATGCGGAGTTCGGCACGGAACTCGGTGGCGGCGGACTCGTACTTCTCCTCAAGCCAAAGGGCGTTGCCCAGGTGGTAGTGCGTACCGGGCTGGTTCGGGTCCTTCGCGACGGCTTTGCTGTATTCGGCCAGCGCGCCGTCGTAGTTGTGCATGCTCTCGTCCACCTCGCCCGCGATGATGTGGGCGGTGTTGGAATCGGGATCGATCTGGTTGACCTTGGCGAGCGACTGCTCGGAAAGCTTGAGATACGTCTTGCCGAGGAGATACCAGGCCTGCTGGTCGCGGGGATTCCGGCCAAGGTAATCACTAAGGTGAGCAACGCCTTTGGCAGGATCGCCGGTGGTGATCTCGATGCGGGCAAGGGCGAGTTCGGCATCGCTGTTGGTGGGATCGGCAGCGAGCGACTTGGTCAGTTCGGCTCTGGCTTCGGGGTAGCGGGCGAGCCGGTAATCGCTGAGGCCGAGCAGTGTCTGGGCAGTCGCCATGTGCGGATCCAGGGTCAAACCCTTGCGAAGAACCTCCGCGGCGTGGGCAAAGTCGTTGCTGTTGAAATACAGCATGCCCAGGTTGTTGTAAGCGGGGGCGAGGCGCGGCGCGAGATGCACGATCTCCGTGTAGCGGGTGATGGCCGTTTGCGCATCGCCATGGGCCTGGGCGTCGCGCGCTTCGGCATAAAGACGCTGCACCTCGGGGGTGACCGCGTCGGCGCTGCGCTGCGCGGATGAGACGAGTGCCGGCAACAAAGCCAGGGGCGCAATGCGAACGAGGAAATGGAGCAAGGGACGATGGGACATGCTGACCGGTAGAACGAGCGTAGCAGAGGCCGGAAGCAAAGTGAAAGAGGGCTGCTTTCGCAGCCCCCTTGTGTTGATGTGGACGTTGCATTGACGTGGATGTTGGCGGAAATTAGAAAGTCAGCCTGGCCGTGACCTGACCCTGCCGGTTGCCGCCGGCGTTCCCGTTGTACAAGCCGAAATCAAGCGCGCTTCGGTCGGTTTGTACACCACCAATGTAGGTTCGGTTGAGCAGATTGAAGTAGTCGAACTTCAAGATGCCTTTGTAGCGCTCGGTAAAGGAGAATCCCTTTTCCAGGCTGGCATTTTCATTGTAGGAGTTGGGGTTGCGCAGCTCCGAATAGTTCCGGACCGCGTCGCCGAGCACATATTGGTTGGCTGTGATGGCAAACGCGGCAGGGTTGAAGATCTGCGGCGCGTTACCCTGCTTACCATTCAGCAGATACCGGCGGGCGGCACTGTAGCTGGCAGTCGCTAACTTGACACCGGGAACACGATCGGGGCGGTTGAATCCATTCAGCGGGCTGCTGCCGTAACCCACGCCGAAGGGTGTGCCCTGTTCGTAATCGAGGATGAAGCCGACCTTCCATCCACCGGCAAGCTGGCCGGTGATGCCCCGGTTGTTGAACAACTGCTTGCCGGGACCGATGGGCAGCTCATATGTGCCGCTGACCTTCAAGGTATTCGGTTCGTCGGAGCCGGAAATCGTATACTCCGGCTTTTGGTTGTACTTATTCAAAGGCGCGCCGTCAAAGATGCTGAAACCGCTGCCCGTATTGTCCATGGAGCGGGAAAGCGTGTAGCCGATCAGAAACGACAAGCCATTGCTGAGGTGCTTATCGGCTTCAACCTGTAGACCCTGGTAATAGGTGGTGCCGGCACCCTCGAAGTTGTTCTGGATGCCCGCGTACTGCGGATACGGCGACAGCGCCTGTTGCACGGTGGCCGAACCGCCGAAGTCGTTGACGAAATTTGCGTACGGCAGGTTAACCCCGTCCACCTGAGTCTGCCCTGCGGCGAATTTATCGCCCAGTTTCCCTTGCAAGGCGAGGTACTGCGGGTCAAGCTGGTTGATTGGATTCAAGCCGCTGGGCAGGTGAATGACGCGGTTGCCCACCCAGGAGGCGGTAAGGAAGGTGCGGAAGGGCAACTGTCGTTGCACGTTCACGTTCCACTGCTGGCTGTAAGGGGCGAAGCCGTCGCGGGACGTGTCGAAGGCGTGCACCGTATTTCCTGTGCCTAACCCGGCGTTGTACGGCGTGGCTTGGGGGCTCGGCAAAGGATTGTTGTCCCATTCGCCATACGACGAGGTGTAGCTGTGGGTTGAATTGCGGGTGAAGGAGCCGGTAAGCAGGTTGCCATAACCGACCGCGACCTTGTTCGTACCGTACTCATAAGCACCGCCATCGAGGAAGGCGAGCGAAAAGCCGCCCTGGACGACTGTCTTCTCATTCAGCTTGTAGGCAAAGCCGACGCGCGGTCCGATATGGCCGAAATGGGTGATGGCGTGCGACGGCTCACCATTGTTGCCGAGCTGGCTGAGGCCGCCCGCCAGCTGTTGGCCGGAAAGGCTGATCGCGGCGGGGTTGGTGATATAGGGATTGAAGTACACAACCTCATTACTGTTCTCTGTAAAGGGCACCATGATATCCCAGCGAACCCCGAGGTTCACGGTGAGCTTGGGGGTGATCTTGATGTCGTCCTGGATATACGGAGAAAGGTCCACGTTGCGCAGCTTCAGCTCCGGCGTGTTACTGCGGGCTGCCGAATCGGGCAAGCCGAGCAGGAAACTCGCGAAGGCGTTGCCATCACTATCAAACGCCATGTCTGCAGGATTCGGAATGGAGGTTTGGTGCGCACTGAAGTTGAACTGGCCGCCAAAACTCTGCTGCTCGTGGTCGTCCTGGTACGCGCGCCGAAACTCACCGCCGATGTTGAAGGTGTGGCGGCCTTTCGTCCAGAGCCAATTATTTACGATCGCGATGCCGAGCTTACGGTTGATCGAGGTACCGCCGGTTCCATAACTCGTGTATCCGGGCTGACTCGTCCCAAAGCTGATCTCCGGCGGGAGGTTGCTTTGCGACACCAACGGAGAGTTGAAACCCGCCGAAGCGTCGAACTGATTGTTGAGCTCGCCGACCCAAGAAATACCGGCAGTTGCGACCAGCTTATCCGTCAGCGTATTGCTGTAATTCAGGAGAAAGACGCTGCCGAGAAAAGGTTCAATTTGTTGGCTTGCCAGAGGATTGGGATAGACCACAAACGGGCTGCCAGGATTGGTGGAGTTGAACGAATTGCGCCACTGCGCGTAATGCAGACTCTGCCGGTCGCTGATCTTGTGGTCGATCGAAAAGCCCCACACGTGCTGAATGTTTGGAAAGGAAATCGGGAGATATCCTACGTTGCCGGTTAGATGATTGACGCCACTACCGGGACGGTTTGGGTCCGGCAAATACTGCAGCAGCGCAGCCGAGTTTGCACTGAAGCGGCTTGGGGAAATCTGATTACCCGGAAATGGTTTACCCGTTTGCGGGTCGTAAATGGGAATGAGAGTGCCATCGGTATGAATGAAATCGCTAAAGTCGCCCTTCTTTTCCTGCGCTGTGGGAACGGTGCTGGTACCTATGCTCTGTTGGTTCTGCTTAAACCACTCCTGGCTGTAAAGGCCGAAGGTGCGGTTGCGGCCGTTGTAGAGCTTCGGAATCGAGAGCGGGCCGCCCACGGTGAAGCCGTAATTGTTCTCGTGGTCGGTAGGCACCTTGCCGCTGCCGCCCAAGGTCGGGCTGTTGCCGAGTCCTACTGAATCGAATGAGCTATTGCGGTTGATCTCGAAAAGGCTGCCATGGTACGCGTTGGTGCCGGATTTCATTTGGTACGTGACAGCGCCTTGACCAAGACCGAACTGCGAGGAGAAGGTGGTGCGCTCGACGCGTACTTCGCCGACCAGGTCATAGGGCGGGTTGAAGTTGGTCGTCATGCCTTCGGTTTCAGGCTGCGGAACCGGGATGCCGTTATAGAGAACTTCCTGTTCAAAGTTGACGCCGCCGCTGACCTGGTGCGAGAACGTATTGCCGGTCGTTCCGGGCGCGAGAAACTGGAGGGTGTCGATCTGGCGACCGCGTCCGGAAACTTCCACGGGCAAGGAATCGAACGTCGCGGAATCGATCGTGCTGCCGATCTGCGGCTGCGTGGTGTTCAGGGTGAGCGCGTCGGCCGTAACCTGAATTTCTTCTACTGCGGAGCCGTTCACCAGACCGAAATCGACGCTGCCGACGGTGCTGACCTGCACCGGAATACTTTTCTTGATGATCCGCTGAAAGCCCGGTGCGACGATCTCCACACTGTAGGTACCGGGATTGAGACCACGGACGGTGTAGGTGCCGGCGCTGCTGGTCTCAATATGCTGCTGGACGTTGGTGTCCTGATTGGTCACAGTGACCGCGGCCCCGGCAACGACCGCGCCGGAGTTGTCCGTGACGGTGCCTGTGATGCCGGCGTCAGCCTGAGCAAACAGCCGTGGAACAGCGAGGAAAAGCATACAAAGGATCCATGCTGCAAAGGCGAGGGATGTCCGGCGTGTGCTCCGGTCATCGTGATGTGGAAAGGTTTCCATTGGGTCTCCGAAAAGTCGTGCAGATGTGGTGCCTGTCAGGAGTTCATGTGGCATTTACGGATGTTCGCTATAACCAGAGATTTCACTTGGCATGGTGCTGAGCCGGGACGTGCTGTAGCGCAATGAGGGATGGGCGTAAAACTAATACTTTCGATGGAGGCTGTCAAGCATTTTTCGGCGACCGCATCGGACGTGGCAACCCACCAGGAATCCGCACCCGCGTTCGCCCTGTTCCAGCCCGCTTATTCGCCATTCACCCAGGCGTTAAGAGCACAAAGCAGCTCCTCGATGAGCCGTTTCGGGCACCAATCTGCCGGTCACACCTGAGCGCCCCCCGCTCACATTTTCTGCACCCGTTCTCCACTGCATGCATCCTAGCTAAAGGATCTTGCAATCGATTTCCCTCAGGAGCGCGCACATATGGCAATGAAATGGGACAAGCTGACCGTGAAATCGTCGGAAGCGGTGCAGGGCGCCGCAGGGCTCGCCGCCGAAAACGGCAATCCCGAGGTGCTGCCCATGCACCTGATGGCCGCACTGCTTGAAGACAAGGAAGGCGTTGTCCTTTCAGTCCTCGACAAGATCGGCACTCCCGTGCAGCAGCTGCTTTCGCAGACAAACACCGCCATTGCCAAACTCCCCAAGGTCAAGGGCGCCGGCCAACAGCCGGGCATCAGTCAGCCGTTGGCAAAAGTGCTGGAGCAGGCCTTCAAAGAAGCGGAAAATTTCAAAGACGAGTATGTTTCCACCGAGCACCTTTTGCTCGCCCTGGCTGCACAAAAAGGCGATCCCGTCAGCTCGGCTTTGATCGCGCACGGTGCCGATTACAACGCGATTCTTACGGCGCTGCAAACGGTGCGCGGCTCGCAGCGCGTCACCGATCAGAACCCCGAAGGCAAGTTCCAGGCGCTCGCGAAATACGCCAAAGACCTCACCGAACTTGCCCGCCGCGGAAAGCTCGATCCCGTCATCGGCCGCGATGAAGAAATTCGTCGCGTGATCCAGGTTCTTGCGCGCCGCACAAAAAATAATCCCGTGCTGATCGGCGAGCCGGGCGTGGGCAAAACCGCTATTGTCGAAGGCCTCGCGCGCCGCATCTTTCAGGGCGATGTTCCGGAGATTCTGCGCGAAAAGCGCGTCATTTCGCTTGATCTGGGCTCCATGCTCGCCGGCGCGAAGTTCCGTGGCGAATTTGAAGACCGCCTCAAAGCCGTGCTCAAAGAGATCGAAGAATCCAACGGCCAAATCGTGCTCTTTATCGACGAGTTGCACACCCTCGTCGGCGCGGGTGCGGCCGAAGGCGCCATCGACGCGAGCAACATGCTTAAACCCGCCCTGGCGCGCGGCGAACTGCGTGCCATTGGCGCTACCACGCTCAATGAATACCGCAAATACATCGAAAAAGACGCGGCTCTCGAGCGGCGCTTTCAGATCGTCTATGTCGGTGAGCCCAATGTGGAAGATACCGTCGCCATCCTGCGCGGTCTGCGCGAACGCTATGAAACGCATCACAAGGTCCGCATCAAGGATTCGGCGATCGTCGCCGCCGCCGAGCTGAGCCACCGCTACATTTCCGACCGCTTTCTCCCGGACAAAGCGATCGACCTCGTCGATGAAGCCGCGGCTGCGCTGGCCATTCAGATCGGCTCCGTTCCGGTCGAGATCGACGACCTGGAACGCCGTGCCATCTCCCTTGAGATTGAAAAAAATGCCCTGAGTCGCGAAACCGACCTGAATTCGCAGGATCGTCTTCACGAGGTCGAACGCGAGCTCGCCGAGGTGCAGGAACAGGCTGCGGGGTTGCGCGCCCGGTGGCAAAAAGAGCGTGGAGCCATCGGCGAGATCGCCACGCTTAAGGAAACGCTCGAAGCCCTCCGCTTCGGAGCCGCCGAAGCCACACGCAAGGGTGATCTCCAGCGTGCGGCCGAGCTGCAATACGGCGAGATTCCAGCAGCGGAACGCCAGTTGCGCGAACTCACCAGCAGCCAGGACGCTGGCGTTGACGCCGCAAAGTTGGGCAACAGCGCTTCGCGGCTCCTGAAAGAAGAGGTGGACGAGGAAGATATCGCCCGCATCGTCTCGAAATGGACCGGCATTCCCGTTTCCAAAATGCTCGAAGGCGAGGTGCAAAAGCTGACCGAGATGGAAACGCGTCTGCGGGATCGCGTCGTCGGCCAGGATGAAGCGCTCACCGTCGTTGCTAACGCAATTCGGCGCTCACGCGCGGGCCTTTCCGACCCCAAGCGGCCCATCGGCAGCTTCATTTTTCTCGGGCCCACCGGCGGCGGCAAAACCGAAACTGCCCGCGCCCTCGCCGAGTTCCTTTTCGACGACGAAAACGCCATGGTGCGCATCGACATGTCCGAATACATGGAAAAGCACGCCGTCGCCCGGCTCATCGGCGCGCCTCCCGGCTACGTCGGTTTCGATGAAGGTGGGCAGCTGACCGAAGCCGTCCGCCGCCGCCCCTACGCCGTCGTGCTCTTCGATGAAATCGAAAAGGCGCACCCCGATGTTTTCAACGTCCTTCTGCAGGTGCTCGACGATGGCCGGCTCACGGATGCGAAAGGCCGCACGGTTGACTTTAAAAACACGGTGCTCATCATGACTTCCAATCTCGGCGCCGCTCAGCTGACCACTGCCTGGGCCGAAGGCGAGGATGGCTTCGCCGAAGCCAAGGAGCGCGTCCTGGGCGAGCTACGCAAGCAGTTCCGGCCCGAGTTCCTCAACCGCATCGACGATACCGTGGTCTTTCATCCGCTCGGCGAATCGCAGCTCACCCATATCGTCGACCTGCGGCTCAACGACCTCCGGCACATGCTCGAAGGCCGAAAAATCACCCTGGAGCTCACCCCAGCCGCCAAGGAGTTCATCTTCCACGCCGGGTATGACCGTGCCTACGGCGCGCGGCCCCTCAAGCGCGCCCTCCAGCGCACCGTGCAGGACCCACTCGCCATGCGCATCCTCGACGGACGCGTGCAGCACGGCGATCACGTGGTCATCGACACGGACATCACAGGCAGCCTGCAGTTCACCACACCCAATCGCATCTCAACAGCCGGCGAATCAGCCGGTGTTGAATCAGCAGCCACAGAACCGTTGACTACCGAATCAGCAGCCACCGGACCGTCGGGTACCGAACCGGTGGTTACCGAATCAGCGGCTACCGAAGCTCCAGGCGGTATCCACATATACCCGAAGCCCTAGAGCGGTCCTACCTATAGCGACACAGTGTCATCTCGACCGGAGCGCAGAGCGCGAAGTGGAGAGACCTGCAGTTTGCGGTCTGAACAGCAGATTCGCTGGGGGAATGCCGGAAAATGCAAGAACGTCTACACACCTATAAGCAGTTGCTCTGACACCAGCCGAACTGCAGGTCTCTCTACTCCGCAGGACGGTGGAGCTGTCCTGCTCCGGTCGAGATGACGTGGTATGGTTGGGTGCAAGAAGAAGAAATAT
>CAXTRN010000104.1:0-12477 GCA_964246645.1 uncultured Acidobacteriaceae bacterium | reverse complement strand
GATTGGGGGTCTCGCAAAAACACCGCCTGGTGCCGCAATACCGTGATGTGAGCCAAGTACCGCATCAACAATTCGTAACGGTTTGGACCCAGCGTTCGCAACGCCCAGCGCAGCATCCGGTGCACCGCACGCACCCGGCGGTCGTTCGGGTCGAACTGCTTCCAAGTCGATTTTTGCGGGCCGGCTTTTCCGCGCACCAGCCCTTCCCTGCGCGCAAACTCCGCGAACGCTCCAGCGGCGTCGAACGGATCGGGGCTGTTGCCCTCTGGCCGCGTAAAGTGTGCCGCATGCGCCGCAAAAAGCCGTCGCGCGAGCCGATTGATCGCCGTGCCGTCTGAAAAGCAATCCCACCCATACGGCTGTGCCTCCGCTGTGGGCGCCTGGTTCGCGCGCACCGCCGATCGATACGCAGCAAACAAGGGCAGGAGGTCCGGTCGCGTTGTGAACGTGAAGCGGTCGGTGTTTCGCGAGACCGTCGAGCGCTCAGCTGCAGCGACAGCAACAGACGTTGCAGCGGCTGTTTCCGCAGCGGCGTCCGCAAGCTCAATCCCGGAGAAGTGGAAGAAACGCAGCGGCACGCGCCCGCTCACCGGACTTTCCACGGTGTAGCCGTTTTCTGACGCGGCCAACACGCGCTCATGCAGGTTCCAATAAGCCATGTTGAGCCCCGCATCGCGGCAGATCGCGACCCGATCGAACAGGCCGGGCATGAGATTGGCCCATTTTTGATCGACAAACAGCCCGGTGCGCCCTTCGCTGAAACCGAGGGCAAGACAGCGGCTTTCCCACCAATCCAGCAAACGCCGGCCCTCGTCGGAGGCTGAAACCGCGATAAACCCCAGATTGTACGTTCCATTGAAAAGCAGGTCCTGCTCGCTTGGCGAGCGTCCGTCAAAGACCGGCGTGGTCATGTGTGGCGTCAACACTGCGGTCGCGCCCTTGTCGAGCGCCTCGAACACCGGCTCGAGCGGCGCGTACACGAAGATGTCCGGATCGAGGTACACCACGCGGTCGAGCCCGTAGCGTTGAAGCAGATACTTCAGAAACGTCGGCTTGACGTTGGTATTCAGCTCCAGAATGTCGTATTTCATCGCTTCGGCGCGGAGATCGCGCAAGCCGATCTCGCTGACCAGCACCGGCGTGAAGCTGGCGTCGACCTGAAAGGGCGTGGCATCCGCCACATCCGCCACAATGAGTACAAAAAACGGCTGGTTCGGGTGCTGGGCCACATATGCGGCAGCGACCGTCCGCGCAAAAGCAAGGTAATTCGGCGAAACGATGGTACAGGCGGCACAGCTCACAGGTGGACCGCCGGAGTGCAGTTCAGCATCCGGGTTCGGCATCCGGGTTAGGATACGCTAGCCGCGCAGGGCTTGTTTCCGCCGCATGGGACGGGGGTCAGGGCGGTGAGCTATTTGGACATTTGTCTCGAACGCTCTAGGCAAGCTCTTCCGGAGCGTCGTCCGTCGCGGAAAACCGCACCCAGCCTTGCTCCGCTTCGCTCCATCTCCGGATCGGGCGCGCCGGCGCACCGACCGCCACCGTATTCGGTGGAATCTTCCCGGTGACCACCGCATGCGCTCCAACCACGCAGCCGTTTCCGATCTCCGCACCGGCCAGCACGGCCACCCCATCGCCCAGCCACACGTTGTTTCCAATCTTTACCGGCGCCGTTGAAACCAGCGGGCGTTGTGCCGGCGGCACCGCCGGGTCGCTGCCACCAGCGTCGCGGTAGTCGCCATGCGCGTGATCGCTGATCAGCACATGGCTCCCGCAGAGGAGGTGATCCCCAATGGTGACCTCGCGAAGGCAGGCGATATGAACATCGTCAGACAGCCTGGCGGCAGCACCGATGCTGAGCCGCGGCAGAACGATTTTTTCTTCGCCAACGGCATGTTTCTGCCCGTTGTAACGGGTCACAGCTTCCAGCCATAAAAAGTCGCGGGCATGGAAGTCCGGCCCCAGTTCGATCGATCCCGTACCCAGCAGACGCGGCGCACGCGCAGCCCGGAAGCCCGGCGCTCGGAGGCGGCGCGCGATCAGGCGGTCTCGTAGCCGCCATCGAACGCGGACACCCATGTGCGGCAGCAGCCCCGCCGCCCCATGATCCTGCCATAGGTCCTGGATTGCGTTCCGCAAGCGGTTCAGCATACGCCGCGCTCGGCATGGGACGGCACCGGTATCGAAGATGCGACACGCAACACGGTTCAGTGTAGCCCCAGAACAGCCGGAAGCACAGGGTCAGCTTTGAGCCGGCGTCGCTGTGAAACTAGGCGTGAACAAGACGTCGGGTGCCTCCTGCCGCTTATTGCCGAGCGTCACGCGGCGTCCTGGCCAGCCGGATAGAAACACGGCATAGACGAACCAGTAGAAAGCCATCACCGGAATGAAATCGAGAGCACCATCGCCCCCGGCCATCACAATATAGATCAGCAAACCCTTGAACGCCGCCCGTTGCAAAGGCGAGCGCAACACCGCCGGATCCCACAGGTACACCACAACAGGGCTCAGCATGATAAGCGTAAACGCAATCAATCCGCTCCAGCCCCAGTACTGCGCGGCCGAGGCGTACAACACCTCCTGAAAGCCGTACAAGGCGTGTTCCGGCAGAAAACTCGTCCCCTGCGCAGCGTTCACTTCGCCCAGGCGGTTCCCCAGTGTGCGGTCGAGCAGAAATGCCAGCTTTCCCCCTTGCCAGGTCGTAAACGTCACGGACGCAAACGCAAACGCGATGGTCAGCAACACGACAAGGAACCGCCGCCGTGCCTGGCCGAGGTACAGCACCGGAAACGTGTTCACCTGCCGGAAAAGGTGCGGCAAAAGGGAAAGCACCTCATTGAGGATGAGCCCAACCCACACCGTGCGGGAAAGCGTAAGCAACAACGCCACGCGAAGGGTCAAGCGCCGCGCCCGCTGCGGTTCAAGCTGCAAATACAGCGGCAGCAATAACAGCGTGGAAACGCCATACAGGTTTCCGTTGTTGTACGTCGAGATCAGCTTGAAAAACAGCCCGCGTGAGATGCTTTTTGTCGTTTCGAGTTCTCCAAAATCGGAGGCGTTCACGGTCAGGTAGGGAATCTCGATGAAGTGACCCCAGATCGGGTGCAGAAAGAAGAGAAAAATGCCCCACGCGGCCGCGAAAAACACGCAGTTGCGAAACCAGTGCGCCAGACGCTCGCCGTTGAGCAGCGGGAAAAAAGGTGAAAACAACAGCAGAAAAATCCACGGCAGCGCAAACAAACCGACAAAGGTGCTGAAGGTAAACTGTGGATTCGCAACGCCGTAATATTTTCCCGCATACAGGAACAGCAGTTGCATCGGCAACAGCATGAGGATGACTGCCAGGATACGGCGTGGGAATCGCAGCGGCATCGCCAGGAAACGGACCGCGATCGCCATCGGAGTGCTAAGCACCAGGAGCAGATAGCCCCAGGTCAGCGGCAATCCTCCCAGCCGAAACCCGCCCTTCGGGAACAGCACAAGAAAAACGATCAGCAAGCAGCCGACGAGGGTCGCCCAGGGTGCCTGCGGTCCTGTGGAAGTACGGCGATCTCCCACGCTCACCTGGCTGATTGCGGGCATCGGGGAGTCCTCTAGAACGCCCGGCGCAGGCGGCGGAGGCTGACGCGTCGTATCGGATTTTCGACGATGCGTCGTATGACCAGCTTGAGGACGACCGCCAGGAGTGCGGTGAACAAGGCGAAGCCGATCGCCGCCGCATTGTATGAATCGCGAGGCGGCCAAGCTCGCGCTTCCGGGGCATACGCCCGGTCGATCACTTCAATCGCCGGGTGGGAAAAGTCCTCGTCCAAACGTGCTGCCTGAAACTGCGAACCCAGCGAGGTAACCAAACCCGTGTGCCCGGCGACATCGCGTTCGGCACGGTTCAGTTCGAGATTGACTGAAGGGATGCGCGCAGCGGACGGCGATGCGCCGACAGGAGTTGTCCTTCCACCGGCCTCCTGGGCGCGCTCCTGTACCTTCATCTCGGCAATCTGCGAGCGCAAACGCTGCACCTCAGGATTTTCGTCCGTTTCACTTTCCTTTAATGTCGCAAGTTGCACCTCAAGTCCGGTGATCTGGGTGCGAAGGCTGGCAATGTTGCCGATGGCAATGGCGGCCTGCGTTCCCGGCGCGACCTCTCCTGTGCGCTCCTGCAATTGCGCGTACGCATCTTCTGCTTTATTCAACTGCACGCGCTGCTCGTCCAGCTGCTTGTCATAAAAGCGTCGCGTTTGCGCCGCCTGGGCCTGGGCCATGCGATCGCTTAAATCCTGCAAACCCTGCAGGTACGCATTGGCGATCATGGCGGCGTCGGAAGAACTGACGTCGCGAACGGTGATGGTGATGATCGAGTCGGGGCCTTCAGAAAAGCCGCTTTTCGAGGCAAGGATATTGCGCGCGGCTTCATTGCTGGTGGTGTGAAACAGCTTTAAAAGGTGGGCGTGATCGATGATCTCGTCCTGCACGGTGCGGCTACGCAAAAGGCCGATATATAACGTGCCGGGACCGCGCGCGGAGAAGATCGACGCCAGTGAGTCTGCTTCCGTGCGTCCCTGTGAGGGCAAAAACGTCGCTGAAGCTACATATTGAGGCTTCAGCGTGAACACGTAGAGCAAACCGCCGAGAGCCATCAGCGCGAAAACGGCGAGAGCCATGCGCCATTCCGAAAACAGTGCTGAAAAAACGGCGACAAGATCGATCCCTTCTTCGGGGATCGGCTCGGTATCGTAGGGCAGCCGCTCGGTTTGAATCTCTTCGTTGACCATGGCCTTCATAGGTTCAGGATGATTCCGTGATGGATCGCAAAAGCATGGCCGAAAGCTCGTGTGCAGGGTAGCAGGCTTCCCAAAACAGGGTCCATCGTGTTCTCGTGCAGTTAACGCGTGAATAGGTACAGGGTAGCGGCGCTGAGCCCAAAGCCATTCACGATCCCGGCCACGTCGACGACACGTTGAAAGATGCCGCGCCGATCGATGACCGGCGGAATGACCAGGGTATCGCCCGGAAACACAGGCGCACGCTTGATGTCGGTGTACTGCTGGCTGATGACAGAACCATCGGCCCGCAGAATAAATTCACGCTTTTTATCCGCTTCGCGATCCGGCCCGCCCGCGCGGCGCAGGTACTCCGCCATGCGTTGATGCGGTGTGTACACAAAGGCATTGGCGTTATACACCTGTCCCTGAACGGTGATGTTGGAAGGCACGCGCGGCACCACGAAGCGGTCTCCATCCTCAAGCGCCAGATCCGGCAGTGTTTCGATGTTAAAGCTGTTCGGCCGCAGGTCCAGCACGATGCGGCCACTGGGAGTCACGCGACGCAGCCGAGCGACCGCATTGCGTGCGTCCGCTTCTGAGGCGGCCGCCGCGGTTTGATCGGAGGAAGAGATCGCCCGTGCGGTCGTGTTGGCCGTCACTGCCGATATCTGTGCATCCAGCTGATCGGCATATTCCTGCAAGCGTTGCGCTTCGACACGGCGGGTCGATTCGCGCGTGAACTCGGAAGCATACAGGTAGGCCTCCGAGGTGAACCCACCGGCACGCCGCAGCAGACTGCGCAGGGTTTCACCGGGTAGAACGCTGTACACGCCTGCAGCGACGAATTCTCCCTCGAGGCGCACGTAGCGCGTTTGCTGCAGCGTGGGCACGCGGATGTCGGCGGTGGAAAAGATTGTTACCACGTCGTTCGGCTGTAGCTCCAGGTTTTGCGAAGCGTCGCCGTCGAGCACCAGCTTGCCGAGATTGAACGACAGCAGCGTCGTGCGGAGGTTGTCCGCACCCAGCCGCTGAACCACCGCATAGCTCCAATCGATGTCCGGAGCACTCAGGATCACATCGTTTTGCGCAGGAAAGTTATTGCTGTTTTCCGTAAGCGCCGTGCCGACAGAGTTGCCGCCCGCCTCGGCACCGCCGTTGTTGCGAGACGTGGTGGCGATGGTTTCGCGTTGCGTGTCTCCGCTGCCGGTGCCGCTGTTGTTGCCGGTCGTGGCCGTCGTATTTGCCGCCGGTTGCTGCGGCGCGGGCGTGTTTTCCTGCGCGCGCGCAGCGCTGCGCAGTTGCAAAGCTCCTTGCCCGGCCTGCGGCGAAATGTTGCTGTTGGGCAGGTAATCCTGCACAAACGTGCCCAACTGGTTTTGCTTAGTCCAGTAGTCCGGGTGATCAACGCGGCTTTGTTCGGAATCAGATCGCTTACCCGCATGCCCTGGTGCCAAACATAGCGTCCCGGATTGGCCACGTTGCCGCGCAGCGTTACCGCATTGCGGAAGCGCTCCACAATGGAGAGCACGGAAACGATGTCTCCGTTTTGTACCCTTTGCGTTCCTTCGGTAGCCGGATTCACATCCTCGACGCTGCGCATGCTGTGCTCGTAAACGCGCTCCAGCCGGATGCCGCTTTCACCGGCCACGGCTGTTTCGCCACCTGCCAGCTGAATGAGATTTTTGATCGACGTCGTGCCTTTCAGCTCATAAATGCCGGGGGTGTTCACACTGCCGCTGATGGCCGCCTGTGGACCGACGAAGGGGATGAAGATGACGTCGCCGGAAACAAGGCGGATATCGTTGCTTTTGTCTCCGCGCAGCAACAGGTCATACAGATCGAAGTGCACCAGCGTTTTGCCGTCGCGCTTCACCTGAATGTCGCGCAGCGACCCGTCCGGCAGTGGTCCGCCCGAGGCGAAGATCGCGTTCAACAAGGTGCTGAGCGAGGAGATGGAGTAGCTGCCCGGGCG
Organism: uncultured Acidobacteriaceae bacterium; assembly: GCA_964246645.1. Classification (GTDB taxonomy): domain Bacteria; phylum Acidobacteriota; class Terriglobia; order Terriglobales; family Acidobacteriaceae; genus Granulicella. The sequence goes on along the minus strand of CAXTRN010000104.1, from coordinate 5,745 downwards.
GCGCGCCTCACCGACAACGAAGACCTGAATGGTGCGCAACGATCCCAGGTTCGCATTTACCGTGAAATTCCGATACAAACGCGAGAATTGGGTGTGCAAAAAGCTGTTCAGTTCACGGGCCGGAACGCCGGCAAGGTGCACAGCCCCCAGTCCGGGCACACTGATAATGCCCGTGCGGTCTACGGTAAGATCGAACTGCTGGTTGACCTGGCCGGCAAGCTGAATAGCAACCTCATCCCCCGGCCCGATCACGTAATTGGAGCCCACCGGAACATCGGTCACGGGAGCAAAGGTGCTTGGGACGTTGGCGAAGAGCGAAGCGCCGAAGATGGGCAGAATGCGACCAGCCGTTCCCGACACAAGCTGTTGAAACTCGGTCACCTGATCCGGCAGCAGGTTGTTCTGCTGATTGAGAGTGTCGCCGGCGTTAGCGGCATTGCGCGCAGCCTGATCCTGCGTCCCGGAGCGGCCCGTGTCCAGACCGGAACCATCCGCCTGGACGCCGCCCGTACGCCCGCCTGCCGCGGCGGGGGGAGTAGCCGTTTGTACAGATGGCACCGTGATTTGTGTCGTTGCAGGGACTGTGGAAGCTGGAGCCGTCGTCGCCGGAGCGGCAACGGGGGCCTGCGCAAAGGCGTTCGCGCCGCAGGACCACGCAGCAAACATGCCGAGCAGAAGAAGGGCGGCGCCATGCCGTCTCACGCGTTGCCGGCGAAACCAACCCTGAAACCGCAAACCATCGGTAAAAAATGCATTCACGCCGAAACAATCCTGATCGAGGAGCACAGCCACGCGGGCATCGCGAGCCGCAGGGAGTTTATCGGCAGTTTACCTCAGAACTTTAGCCCCCGATATTCGTGCCTCGTTTACATCACGACACTGCGGCACGCCGGAGCCTGCGCCGAAGGTCCTCAGTAACCTCACGGTGACAAAGCAGGCAAAGCGTGCGCAGGTTTTCCAAATCGCATTGGCCGCCGCCCTCGGCGACAGAAAGCATGTGATCGGCATCCCACAGGGAGCGCCGGGTGTGCCCTGGGGCGAGCCCCCACATGGTCAACATTTCTTTTCGGAGCCGGCCGCGGCTGCGGCGCAACTCCTTGCAGGCGGCGACGGTATCGAGCCCGCACAGGGCGCACACGCCGCCATCACGCATGAAAACCTGTTCGCGCAGATAGCCTGGGTCGGAGCGGAGCCGCCACTGGTGGACGCAAAAGGCTGAACAAAACGTGCGCCGGCGCGGAGCCAAAATCTCTAACCGGCACCAGCGGCAAAGCGGACGCCCATGGCTGCCGCGCTGTGACGCATGCTCCGAAGCAGCAGCCTTCGTTAAACGCCCCGCTTCGGGCAAGGTGCGTGAAGGCTTGGTTTCCATGGATTTGGAGGCGGATGGTGGGTCCAGGAAGAGGTCCATCTCTGTTCAACCCCCTCCCGGCAGTGTCTCCTGGCTATGATGGAAGAGGAGCCCACGATGTCACGAACCGAATCAACGATGGTGCAGCTGGGTACGACGGCCCCGGCGTTCGGCCTGGTGGAGGTCAAGAGCGGCCGGACGTTGAGCCGCGACGATGTGTTCGGCCTGGAAGGGCCTGAACGACCCGGATCGTCTGGACCCGGATCGTCTGGACCCGGATCGTCTGCGCCGACACCTTCCGCAACCGTCGCCGGCGAGCGCGCACCACGGCGTGGTCTGTTGATCATGTTTCTTTGCGTGCATTGCCCATACGTCAAGCATGTGGAGGAGGAGATTGCGCGGCTCGGGCAGGAGTATTTCGCCGGCGGCAACGGCCCGATCGCGATGGCGGCGATCCAGTCCAATGACCTTGCCCTGTATCCGCAGGACGGCCCCGAACCCATGCGCCTGCAGGCTGAGCGGCTCGGTTGGGAGTTTCCGTACCTTCTCGACTCATCGCAAGACGCCGCGCGCAGGTACGAGGCCGCTTGCACGCCGGACTTCTTTCTTTTCGATGCCGATCTGCGTCTGGCTTATCGCGGGCAGTTGGACAGCAGCCGGCCCCGACGCGGTGACCACGGCAACGACGATCCGGTCACCGGCGCGGACCTCCGCCGGGCCATGGACGCGGTCATCGCAGGCAAACAGCCGGACACGAACCAGCGCAGTTCGATCGGTTGCAATATCAAGTGGAAAGCCGGCTAATCAGACGTGAGCGGCACCCTGGTGGCCGGGTCACTCACAAGCCGGGCCTTCATCACATGCACGCGGAGGAAGAACTATGGACCAAACCCTGACGCGTTTGAAGCAAGGGATACGGTTTTTTCAGGAAGAAACCTATCCTCGCGATGCGGCGCATTACCGGCAGGCGGTCGCCGAACCGCAGCGCCCCCATACGTTGATGATCACGTGTGCCGATTCGCGCATCGACATTGAAACGGTCACCCATGCCCGGCCGGGGGAACTGTTTATCCTGCGCAACGTGGGTAACCTCGTTCCCGCATATGGCGAGGCCGGTGCAGTTGGCGGGGCCGGTGCGGTCAGCGGGGCGGGGGCGATCAGCGGAGTTAGCGCAGTAATTGAGTACGCCGTTTCGGCCCTGAAGGTGCAGCATGTTGTGATCTGCGGCCATTCCGATTGCGGCGCGATGAAGGCGCTGCAGAATCCTGAGTCCGTTGAAAATCTGCCGGCGGTAAAAAGCTGGCTGCAGCATGCGCCTGATGCCATTTCCGCTGCGCCCAGCAAGACTTTAGAGGAAGCTGAACAAGTCAGAAAGGGTCTCGACCGCTTGACTGAACGAAACGTGTTGCTTCAGCTGCGACAGCTGAAGACCCACCCTGCCGTAGCGGAAGCGATGGCCCGTGGTGAGTTGACGGTCTCCGGCTGGGTGTACGACATCGGCAGCGGTGGCGTGCGCATCGCCGAGGACGGGGAACAAGCGTTCACGCCGGTGTGATAGACGATCTCGAGCATCGAACTCGCGGCCGGTGTTTCGTACTTCCTTCAGCGCTTGACGGAGTGTAAGGACCCTCGATCACGGTCGAAGGCCCTTTATGCGTTAGCTGCGGGTTGCCGCGTCGGAGCCGTGCTGTTTCACCATCTTGTTGTAGTTGCCGAGAATCAAAAACGGGGCGACCCATTGGCCGACAAAAAGGGCTTCATCACTCTTCTTCGCGAGCTTGAAGGAGATCGACGCCAGGATGGAAGCAATGGCCATTCCCAAAAATACGCTGGAAGGAATCTTTGCGGTGTATTGTTCGATTGCCGCCGTGAATTGATCTTCATTGGCCTGTCCGGCCGTTACCCGATAGTCCGACATCGCTTATCTCTCTCCGGCCAGTTGCCGTGTTGAGGGAGATGCAATTTTTGGGTAAACAGGTCGTCTGCTTTTTCGCTAATTTCAGCAGACCAAAGAATCGGCTTTTCCTTGTGCAAGCGCTCAGGTGTAATCTTCGCTGCGCTTCCGGAGTTGCGAGAGGCTTTTCAGCAGCGTTGTCCGTTGACTTTCCCCTGTGCCGCGCATAGCGTAAAGAGTAATGACCCATTTTCCTCACCATCGGAAACACCCGCATCACGCGTGCGACGTGTGGACGCCGACCTCCGATCCAGCGCTCTGAACGAGCAGCGTCAACCGGACGTACGGCCCGCCAACGCACCCTTCGCGAGCGGGCTTTTCTATGCTCCACAGCCAGCCTGCGGAACGGCGAGTCGGCTCAGCCAAAACAAGAACACCAGAACAGCCGGGTCGCGCAGCATGTACACAGGGTGTCGCAAAGCCTGCGGCACGGTGAACCGGCAGGCCGGGCCCCTGGCTCGGGAAAGGAAACAGCAGAAGATGTCCGAGTCGAACACAGCTGTGGCACTGGAGAGCGACTGGCGCATGGCGACCGAAATCGCGCTTGATTTTGCCAAAGATGGCGGCCTGGTGGCCGGCATCGTGCAGGACGCCCAAACGGGTGAGGTGTTGATGCTTGGCTTTTTGAACGAAGAAAGCTGGGCAAACACACGCAAAACCGGCTTCGTCACCTTTTGGAGCCGCACCCGCGGCAAGCTCTGGCTAAAGGGTGAAACCAGCGGCAACCGGCTTCGTGTCGTTTCTGCCGCAACCGATTGCGACAACGATGCCCTGCTTTTTCGCGTAAAGGTCGAAGGCGATGGCCTGGTTTGCCATGAGGGCTTCGTGAGTTGTTTTACGAAACCGCTTGTACATCGTTCTTGACCGCTCGGGCGTGAAAAGCGTGAAAAGATTGATTTGACGTACACCGATGTCGAAAGAACACAGGCAGCGCAGGTTCTCCGCTCCTTGCCACCGAACACTACCCTCCGGACCTCCATGATGATTCAGAAGCTCAAACTCGGCATTCCCAAAGGCAGTCTGCAGGACGCAACCCTGGCGTTGTTCGCGCGCGCAGGCTGGAACATCCATGCCAGCGGCCGCAGTTACTTTCCCGCCATCGACGATCCGGAGATCGAATGCATGCTGGTACGCGCGCAGGAGATGGCGCGTTACGTCGAGCACGGCGCGCTCGATGCCGGGCTGACGGGCAATGATTGGGTGCTTGAAAATGAAAGCGACGTGGAACGCGTCACCTCGCTCACCTATTCAAAACAAAGCCGCGTTCCGGTCAAGTGGGTGTTGGCCGTTCCGGAAGATTCGCCCTTCCAAAAGCCGGAAGACCTCGCCGGCAAGGTGATCGCCACAGAGCTGGTGGAATACACCAAGCGCTATTTCGCGGGCAAAAACATTCCCGTAAAGGTGGAGTTCAGCTGGGGCGCCACGGAAGTAAAACCGCCCACGCTGGCCGACGCCATTGTTGAGGTCACCGAAACCGGCTCCAGCCTGCGCGCGAACCGGTTGCGCATTCTCGAAACCCTGATGGAATCGGAAACGCAGCTGATTGCGAATCGAACCGCGTGGACCGACGCGTGGAAGCGCAGCAAGGTGCAAACGCTGAGCCTGATGTTGAACGGCGCGATGGCTGCCCAAACGCAGGTCGGCCTGATGCTGAATGTGCCCCGGGCCAGCCTTGATGAGGTGCTGGGCGTGCTGCCCGCCCTGAACTCGCCCACGGTTTCGGAGTTGCGCGACAAGGAGTGGGTCGCGGTCAATACGATTCTCGAGCAGTCCGTCGTGCGCGACGTGATCCCGCGGCTTAAGGCGGTCGGCGGGACGGGCATTGTGGAGTACCCGCTGAGCAAAGTGGTTCTTTGACGCGGTTTTTTTGACGTGGCCCTTTACGTGACTCTCGGCCAAGGGCGGAACAGGGTGGCATCGGTATGAAGATCTTCTGGATTGTGCTCGCCGTTCTGGTGGTGGCGCTGGCGACGTTCTCGCTGGCGAACTACCTGTTGCAGCGCCGCAAGCTGGCGCGTGCGGAAAAAGACGGTGTTGTCGTGTATGCCACCGTGCTTTCGATTGAAGCTGTCGGGGGCTGGGCGAAGTACCTGGAAATGCACAAGATCGTGATGCGGGTGCAGGAGCCCGGCGAAACTGTGGGACGTGAGGTGACGCTGCGCACGCGGCTGGCCCCGGGGCAGAAGATCGTCCCCGGCGTGAAGCTCGCGGTGACCATCGACCCGACGAATGCGAAACGTGTGTACCCGGCCGGACCGGAAGCCACCAAACGCGTGGTGCTGACGGGTTCGCGGCAGGAGCGCCGCCAGATGAAAGCACAACGGTTTGAGCGCCAGGTTCCTTCTTCGCGAGAAGCGCGGCGCGCCGAAAACCGGCGTACCCCGCCGCTCCCAGGGGGACGGTAGCGGGACTGGCAAGCGATACAAGGTGGGAGTTCTGG
>CAXTRN010000103.1:0-12571 GCA_964246645.1 uncultured Acidobacteriaceae bacterium | reverse complement strand
CTCCACGCAGGATCACGAGCCGCAGGATCACCCGCAGCAGGATCACCAGCCGCATGCCCATGCCGCGCCTCTGCTGAACCCGGAGCTGACGCGCACCATCGAAGTTGAGGCTCCGGCGAGTGATGTCGATCAGGCATTCCGTCAGATTCTGCGTCGGTATAGCAAGATGGCGCGCATTCCCGGTTTTCGTGCCGGCAAGGTTCCTGAGTCGCTGATCCGTTCACGTTTTGCCAAAGACGTGCGGCAGGAGGTGCTCGATTCGCTTGTTTCCGAGCGTTTTCGGACCGCCCTGGAACAGGGCTCGATGCACCCTGTTTCGCAGCCGCAGGTTTCCGAGTTGCAGCTGTTTGAAGGGCAACCCTTGCGTTTCAAGGCGACTTTTGAAATTGCTCCGGAGGTCAACATTGACGGCTATGACAGTGTCGCCGTGCAACGTCCGGATGTGACTGTAAGTGACGATGAATACAACGCTGAACTGCAAGCTGTCTTGGACCACCATGGAACGGTTGAGCCGGTTGAGGAAAAACGCCCGTTGGCTGACGGCGACTGGGCGGAAATCTCTTTCAAGGGTCAGGTACAGGAGGCAGCAACGCCGCAGGATGAAACCGGGCCCGAAGCTGCCGCACCCCAACTGCAGCAGCCGGAGCAGCCGGAAATTAAAGGCGACGCTGTTCTGTTGGAGGTCGGTGGCAAAAACACCCTGCCGGCGTTTACAGACGCATTGCGCGGCGCCGATGTCGGACAGGAACTGCAGTTCGAAGTTGATTATCCTGCTGATTTTGGCGATGCCCGACTGGCTAGCAAAACAGTCCGGTACGATCTGACGGTCAACGCGATCAAACGCAGAACGTACCCCGAGCGCGATGCAGAGTTCGCCAGGCAACTTGGGAATTACGAAAGCTGGGAAGCATTTGAAGGCAAGCTGCGGGAGCAGATTACCGAGCGGAAAAAAGACTCGCTGGAAACAGAAGCGCGCGATCGCATGTTGGAAGAGCTGATTGCACGTTTCCAGTTCCCTGTGCCGGAAACCTTTGTGCAGCAGCAGATCGATGCGCGGCTTGACCGTGGTTTGCGCGCCCTTGCGCAACAGGGCATGACGAACGAAGCGATGCGTCAGCTCGACTTCGGTCGGTTGCGCGCCGCGCAGCGTGATCAGGCCATTGCCGAAGTGAAGGCGTCCTTGATCCTTGACCGTATCGCCGAGCGCGAAAACGTCAACATCGCCGAGGATGAACTGGAACGTGAGCTTCTGATGGCCTCGATCCAGGCACGTGAACCGCTCGAAACTCTGCGCAAGCGCCTTACCGAGGACGGTTCTCTCGAGCGCATTCGCGAGCAAATGCGTCGCGAAAAAACCGGCGCCGCGTTATACGAGAAGCTCGCCGCTTAAACGAAATGCACTTCCATAAGCGGTTCGCCCAGTCCAGTCGTCTGAGTGGACCGCCTGAAAGTCCGGCTCAAAGCCGGCACGAATCGCAACAAGAAAGAAGGAGCTATGGGACTTATACCGATGGTGCTCGAGCAGACGAGCCGGGGCGAACGCTCCTATGACATTTACAGCCGTCTGCTGCGCGATAACATCATCTTTCTCGGCACACCCATTGACGATAACGTCGCCAATCTGATCATTGCGCAGCTCTTGTTTCTTTCCGGCGAAGATCCGGAAAAAGACATTCAGCTCTACATCAACTCACCTGGCGGCTCTGTTTCCGCGGGTCTCGCGATCTACGACACCATGCAGTACATCAAAAATGATGTGCAAACCCTTTGCATTGGTCAAGCGGCCTCCATGGGTGCCTTTCTCCTGATGGCCGGCAAAAGTGGCAAGCGTTTTGCCCTACCGAACGCGCGCATCCTGATCCATCAGCCTTTGATCATGGGCGGCGGTATTCAGGGTCAGGCAACTGAGATCGACATCCATGCGCGAGAAATCCTGCGGCTGCGCGAGCGCATGAATCGCATCATGGCAGAACACAGCGGCCAAACCTTCGAACAGATCGAGCGCGATACGGATCGTGATTTCTCGATGGGTTCACAGCAGGCCAAAGAATATGGCCTGATCGACGACATCATCACGCGGCCGCGTACCTAGGTCACGCCTCACGAAGGCGGCATCGACCGATGCCGCCTTCGCTTCTTACGTTACATAGGTGTACCCCATTCGTCACAAACCTTGCGGGGCGGGCCCGACTTCCGGGCGGGTCAAGGTGTAAACTTAGATGTTCCTGCGAGAACGAAGTGCTTCGTTTTCGCTGACCGTTCGCCGATCGTTCGTGAACCAAAGGAGTCGCAAACCCTTTATGAAGACCACTCGGGGCCTGGATGAGTCACTGCGCTGCTCGTTTTGCCACAAATCGCAGGATGCGGTGGCGAAACTCATCTCTTCGCCATCGGATTATCCACGGGCTTACATTTGTGACGAGTGTGTTGCGGTATGCAACTCGATTCTTGAAGACGACAAGGGCGCGGAACCACAGGCGGGTGCAGCTCCACAGCATTTACCCAAACCAGCCGAGGTGAAATCGTTCCTGGACGAATACATCATCGGCCAGGACGGCACAAAAAAGAAGCTCGCTGTTGCGGTATACAACCACTACAAGCGCATCCAGATGAACCGCATGCGCGGCAACGACGTAGAGCTCGCCAAGTCCAACATTTTGCTGGTGGGGCCGACCGGTTCCGGTAAAACGCTCATGGCGCAAACCCTGGCCAAGATGCTGGATGTACCCTTTGCCATCGTGGACGCGACCACGCTGACCGAGGCGGGTTATGTCGGCGAGGATGTTGAAAACATTATTTTGAAGCTGCTGCAGGCCGCGGATAACGACGTCGCTCGCGCCCAGGCCGGCATCATCTACATCGACGAGATCGACAAGATCGGCCGCAAGGATGAAAATCCCTCCATCACGCGTGACGTTTCCGGTGAAGGCGTGCAGCAGGCGCTGCTGAAGCTGCTCGAAGGCACGATCGCGAATGTCCCCCCACAGGGTGGACGCAAACACCCGCATCAGGAGTTCACCATCGTCGACACGACGAACATCTTGTTCATCTGTGGCGGCGCCTTTGTCGGTTTGGAAAAGATCATTGCGCGGCGTATCGGCAAAAAGGCGCTTGGCTTTAAAGCGATCGCCGATGCCGATGAGAAGGCGCTTGGAGTCACCCCCATCCGTGCGCAGCGAGATACCGAAATGCTGCGTCAGGCTGAGCCCCAGGATTTGCTCAAATACGGCCTGATTCCAGAGTTTGTGGGCCGCCTGCCCGTGCTGGGCATCCTGGATGAGTTGGATGAGCCGGCCCTGATCGACATTCTCACCCGTCCCCGTAATGCCTTGTTGAAACAGTATGCCCGCTTGTTTGACTATGAGGGCGTAAAGGTGACGTGGACCGAAGACGCCACGCGCGAGATTGCTCGGGAAGCCCTGCAGCGCAAAGTTGGCGCTCGCGGTTTGCGCATGATTCTGGAAGAACTCATGCTCGACTTGATGTACCACATTCCCGGCAACAAAAAGATTAAGGAATTGGTGATCACCGAAGAGATGGTGAAGAGCCGCGATATCACGCTGCCCGTCGTTTTGGAAAAGGCCGGTTGAGCGCGAACCACGCGTACACCCTGTCTTGATGGCCACAGTTTGTCGTCGGGGCACCTTTCCTAGTCTTAAACGGCCATGCGTTCGGTCCAACGCAAGCGTCCGTTATTTGGAGGCGACCGCTCCACCATGGAGAAGCGCTGATTGGATCGTGTCAACGATCCCGCCCTCGCCACACCGGGACAGAACAACACGTACCATTTGCTCGGAGCCGGATCCTGCATCGAAGGCCGGGGACAGCACGTCTAATCGGGAGACCTATGACGAACGATGATCGCGATTTGAACAACGAAACGCAGCGAAAACTCCCCATGATGCCCATCCGCGAGATGGTGATCTTTCCGCAGATGATGGCTCCCTTCGTTGTCGGCCGTGAGTCTTCCGTACGTGCGCTGGAAGAAGCACTCAATGGCGACCGGAAGATCTTTCTCGCCACGCAACACGACGCCTCCGTCGATGAACCCACTGCGGAAGACATCTATAACGTAGGCACGATCGGCAATATCGTGCAGTCGGTGCGTTTGTCGGATGGCAACATTCGTGTGCTCGTCGAAGGGGTGGAACGCGCGCGTGCGACCGAAGTCAATGATGACGATGGTTTCTTTGTAGCTACGGTGCGAACCGCCCGCAACGAACTGCAGCCCACCGCGCAGACCGATCAGTTGGTCGCGCGTGTGCATCAGCTTTATGAGCAGTACAGCAAGCTGCAGCAATCGTTGAACCAGGAAGCTGCTGCCGCGCTGCGCACGGACGAGCCGGCCAAGCTGGCCGATCTGATCGGCGCCAATCTGCCGCTTTCCATTGAGGAAAAACAGCAACTCCTTGAGGTATTCGATCCGGAGATGCGGCTTGCCCGCGTTGCCGATACGCTCGACATTGCTATTGAAAAGCTGAACGTAGATCGCACCATTCAGTCACGCGTAAAACGGCAAATGGAGCGCGCGCAAAAAGAGTATTACCTGAATGAGAAGATCAAAGCGATTCAGAAGGAACTCGGCCGCGGCGAAAAGAGCGAGTTTGACGAGCTAAAGAAGAAGATCGACGACGCCGGCATGCCCAAAGATGTGCAGGACAAAGCCATGCAGGAGCTGAAAAAGCTCGAAGCCATGCCGCCCATGTCCGCTGAATCGACTGTCAGCCGCAACTACCTCGATTGGCTACTCGCGGTGCCGTGGCGTAAGCGCAGCAAGGAGATCCGCTCGATCGAGAACGCTGAGCAGGTCCTGAACGAGGATCACTACGGCCTCGAAAAGATCAAGGAACGCATTCTTGAGTTCCTGGCCGTGCGCCAACTGGTCAAAAATCCCAAAGGCTCGATCCTGTGCTTCGTAGGCCCTCCGGGCGTCGGCAAAACATCGCTGGGCATGTCGATTGCAAAGGCGACCGGCCGCAAGTTCGTGCGGATGTCGCTCGGGGGCGTGCGTGACGAGGCTGAAATCCGTGGTCATCGCCGCACCTACATCGGCGCACTCCCAGGTCAGATCATTCAGTCGATGAAAAAGGCCGGCACGAAAAACCCGGTCATCATGCTCGACGAAATCGATAAAATGGCCTCGGATTTTCGCGGCGACCCCGCTTCAGCCCTGCTTGAGGTGCTCGACCCTGAGCAGAACAACACCTTCCAGGATCACTATCTTGACGTCGAGTACGATCTGAGTCAGGTCCTCTTCGTTGCCACCGCGAATGTGCTACACACCATTCCCGGTCCGCTTCAGGACCGCATGGAAATTTTGCGGCTTTCGGGTTATACCGAGCTCGAAAAACTCGAGATTGCCAAGCAGTACCTTGTAAAAAAGCAGCTCGAAGGTACAGGTCTCACCGCCGAGCAGGTTTCGCTTGATGACGATGCCTTGCGCGGTATCATTCGCAACTACACCCGTGAGTCCGGCGTCCGCAATCTGGAACGTGAGATCGGCAATGTGTACCGCAAGGTCGCTCGCAAGGTCGTTTCCAATGCCGAGCATAAGGAAGCGATCACCGGCGCCACGCTTTCCGATTTGTTGGGGGTGGCGAAGTACCGCGATTCCCAGGTGCACGAGCAGAATGAGGTGGGTCTTGTCACCGGTCTGGCCTGGACGGAGATGGGCGGTTCGATTCTACAAACCGAAGTGCAGGTGCTCGACGGCAAAGGCAAGATGACCGCCACCGGGCAATTGGGCGATGTGATGCAGGAGTCGGCACAGGCCGCGCTCACGTATATCCGTTCGCGCGCACACCACCTTGGCTTGCCGCGCGATTTCTACCGCAACATCGATATCCACATCCATGTACCCGAGGGGGCGATTCCGAAAGATGGACCATCGGCCGGCATCACGCTCGCCACGGCACTTGCTTCTGCGCTGACGAAGATCGAAGTGCGTCGCGATATCGCGATGACCGGCGAGATCACATTGCGCGGCAAGGTGTTGCCGATCGGTGGACTGAAAGAGAAACTGCTTGCGGCTCACCGCGCAGGCATCTTTGAAGCGGTGCTGCCCATGGAAAACCGCAAGGACTTGGCCGAGCTGCCGGACCTGATCAAGAATTCGATGAAGTTGAACTTTGTTGAAAGCATGGATCAGGTGCTCGACATTGCACTCGCAAGCAAGCTGCCGAAACTCGAAGAGGAGACTCCGGAATCGCTTGCGGATATGCCGCCGCCGTCTTCCAGCGAGCCAGCCGCGCACATTGCAAGGCAGTAGTTTGGCAGGTAAGAAAGTGAAAGGCCCGGCATATGCCGGGCCTTTGAGTTCTTACCTGCATTGCACTTTATACGCGCCTACCCCGAACCAGATGCAGCACAAAGGAGATGATTGCAAACGCGATAAGCAGGTGCAGTAAGAAGGGCACCGTGTGTACGAGAACCAGCGAGATGACGTAAACAATGGCGAGCAAGATTGCTAAAGCAAGAAACATGGAAGTCCTCAGGTTGACTCAGCTTATCTCCATGCGCTCGTCTACCGAAAGCGCTTTCCAAAATACTATCCAGCGCGATCGCACGCACGATGGCGTATGCAGGAGTTTGAAGCTTTCGCGCCTTTTATCGGTTGCTCCACTTGCGATGACGTTGCAACTCCGCTCAGCCCAACGAGATACAGGGACGGCGGATAACACATACACACGTCTGTGCATCTATGTCGAAGGTCTGCGGAGGCCGCTTTGACACTGATCATTATCATCGTTTTGCTTGTGCTGCTTTTCGGCTCCTTCCCTGCATTCCCCTACTCACGCAGTTGGGGCTACGCGCCCAGCGGTACCTTGGGCACTATCCTTTTGATCGTTGTCATTCTGCTTTTGCTGAAGGTGATCTGAACCCGCCGTTCTTTTTGGTTGGTGTAACCAGCATTTCGCGGCTAGGATAGAGCCTGCTCTCGCGGCCTCTCTCTTATGCCTATGCCTGCTGAACTCATTGCTGATCGTCTTCGCCTGAGTGATCTTGCGCCGGGCAATGTGCAATCTGAAATTCGTGCGATGTCGCTCGCCTGCTCCTTCGTCAACGGGATCAATATGGCGCAAGGGGTGTGCGACACCGAGGTACCGCATCCTGTAGCGGAGGCGGCCATTAAAGCGGTTCGCGACGGGCACAATATCTACACACGGCTGGATGGTATCTCGCCGCTGCGCGAAGCGGTTGCGCAAAAATATGCGAGCTACAACCGCATGACGGTTGATCCGGAGACAGAGGTTTTGATTACCTCCGGTGCGACAGGCGGTCTGCATGCTGCCTTGATGGCGCTCTTAAATCCCGGTGATGAGTGCCTCGTTTTCGAGCCATTTTATGGCTACCACGTCAGCACGTTGCATTCCCTACGCTTGAAGCCAGTGGTGGTGCGTGATGGGTTCGAGCTCACGGATGAATCGGTAAAGATTACACCGCGCACACGTGCCATGATCGTGAATACACCTGCCAATCCCAGCGGTGCCGTGCTTTCGGAACAGCAGATGACGGCCCTGGCCGAGTTCGCCATACGGCACGATCTTTTCGTGTTCACAGACGAAATCTACGAATATTTCGTGTATGCCGGAGCGAGGCACCGCTCGCTCGCCACGCTGCCCGGAATGGCCGAGCGTACGATCACCATCTCCGGTTTTTCAAAGACCTTTTCCGTTACCGGGTGGCGGCTCGGCTACCTGACCGCGAGCCCGCGCTGGCTGCCTGCGATCAGCTACTTCCACGACCTCACCTATGTTTGTGCACCGGCGCCACTGCAACATGGTGCCGCAGCGGGCCTGCTGCAACTGCCCACCAGCTTCTACACCGAGCTTGCAACCGAGTACGAACAAAAGCGCGGCATGATCTGCGATGCGCTGCAAAGGGCCGGCCTCACACCCTCCATACCCGCCGGTGCGTATTATGTGCTCGGCGATGCCGCGCGGGTTCCCGGTGCGGATGCAAAAGCAAAGGCGCGCCAGCTTCTTAAGCAGACAGGCATTGCCGCAGTGTCAGGATCCGCCTTTTACTCCACGGATCCCGACGGATACAATCCCGGCGATCATCTTCTGCGTTTTTGCTATGCAAAGAAGCACGATGATCTCGTCGAGGCCTGCACGCGGCTGGCAAATTACGATCTTTCATGAGCAGAAAATGGTTCAGCCGGTCGCTTTCTACCCGCGTAGTAGCAGAGTCGTTAGCACCCGCCTGCGATGGATGGGATCAGCATCACCTCATCCCCATCCGCGAATGGATGAGTTTCGCCGCCGAGGAAGCGAATGTCTTCGTCGTTCACATAGACGTTGATAAAGCGCCGCAGCTTGCCTGAAGCATCTTTCACATTTTGCGCCAGCGCGGGAAACCGCGTGTCGAAATCGATCAGCAAGGCTTGCAGATCCCGTGCTTCCGAGACAAAGCTTTTCTGCCCTTCAGTATGCCGCGCCAATGCCGTCGGCAGAACCACCTTTACGCTCAACGTGCACCTCCGGCGAGCTCAAACTCCTCGACGACTTCGGTTGCCTGACTCGCGTGGTGCAACAGAGCACCATCGACCGAACGTAGATACGTGTCGAAGTCCGCCAGTTTAGGCCGTACCGGCGGTGCGACCTCAAAGCGTCCCGCAAGCGCATCGGTTGTCTTCAAACCGTTGCCGGTAATGCAAAGTACGGTCGTGTCCTCGCGTGCGATGCGGCCCTGGGCATAAAGCCGGGCAGCGACCGCGGTGGTCACACCGCCGGCCGTTTCGGTGAAGATGCCTTCCGTTTCTGCAAGCTCCTGAATCCCCGAAACGATTTCCACGTCTGACACATCTTCGGCGAACCCACCCGAAGCAGTAATCATCTTGGCAGCCGTGGGGCCGTCCGCCGGGTTGCCGATCGCCAGCGAACGGGCTATCGTGTTGGGCCGCTGCGGCTCGATGTAATCCCATCCCTGCTTGACCGCATGCGCGATCGGCGAGCAGCCGGTAGCCTGCGCACCGAAAAAGCGCACCGGTTTGTGTTCCACAAGTCCAAGCGTTACGAGTTCCTTGAAGGCTTTTTGAATCTTCCGAATTAACGACCCGCCCGCCATCGGCACAACGACATTATCAGGCAAGCGCCAGCCAAGCTGTTCGGCGATCTCATACCCTACCGTCTTCGATCCTTCGGCGTAGTACGGCCGTAAATTCACATTCACAAAACCCCAGTTGTACTCATCGGCAATCTGGGTGCACAGGCGATTGACATGGTCGTAGTTGCCGTCGATCCGAACCAAACGAGCACCATACACCTGCGTGTTCAGCACCTTGGCCGGTTCCAGATCCGCGGGAATGAGTATGCAGGCGCGTAGACCCAGGCGCGCCGCTTGCGCCGCCACTGAGTTCGCCAAGTTGCCCGTCGATGAGCAACCTACAACATCGAAGCCAAAGGCCTGGGCGTTGGCCAGCGCCACTGCAACCACACGATCCTTGAAGCTCAAGGTTGGGAAACAAACGGCATCATTTTTTACGAAAAGACGGTCTGCCCCGATCCGCTTGCCGAGCGCCTTTGCTCGCACCAGGGGGGTAAGACCCACGGGAAGATCCGATTCAAACCCCTGGGGAATGGGAAGAAGATCCTTGTAGCGCCATATGCTATGCGGTCCGGCGGCTATGCTTTCGCGAGACAAACGCCCTTGCAGGCGATCGAGGTCGTAGTGCACCTCCAAAGGCGCAAGGCAATCTTCGCAGGCTGATTGGGGCCGATTGCCAAAGCTTTTACCGCATTCATTACAACGCAGTTCATAGGCCGTACAGGAATACTCCATTGTTCGCTCCGATGGCTGAAGGGTCCTGCTGGCTACGTCGACGCTCAGGCCTGGAAACGGATGCAAAAGTAGACGGCAATGCAGCGCGGGCGAACAATTGGCACTGCTCCACCGAATCTCATGTGTCCTGTTGCCAGGCGAGAGTTGACACCGGTACTGTGGTCTGTCCGGTTGTCGTGGCGTCGTAGGGCTCGTCCCTCAACCACTCTGCATGAAACTCGACCCGCTCATCACGGGTGGATTGATTCTCTTGTAACACGGTGATAGACGCAGTGCAAGCCATCTCTCGTTGCATCTACTTTTCTGCATGCTTGCGGGCTTGCTTCGCTTTTTCCGTGTTGGCAATGAATTGCTTGCCTGTACGCGATCCCCTCACCTTTTTGGCATCCGTAGCTTTCTTTTCCTCGGGTGAAAGCTCCGCCCATGCCTTACCGGGGAGGTAGCGATGGGTTTCCTCCTGGCCCTGGCCGTCATCGCGAATGGCGGGCTTGCCATCGGCGGTGTGCCATTTTTCATCGCCCCACTCTTTCAGGTGCTCCTGCGCTTCGTTGCGCGGGTGCTTGTACCCTCCACCTTCAGCGACGTACTCGTGCGCCACCAACTGCGCCTTGCGCGCACTCCACTGGCCAGGATGACCGCCTTTGTCGCCGGCCATCACCTCGTCCTTGATCTTTTCGCGCAACGCGGGATCGGTGTAATTGTCCTCGCCTTTCTTCTTCGCAGCGCTCTTGGCGACGACCTTCGCCGCCTGTTTTGGTGCCGGGGCTTTCTTTGCAGGAGCTTTTGTTGCAGGGGTCTTCTTCGCAGCGACACCCTTCGCCGCCGTCTTAGTCGGCGCCAGCTTTTTTGTGGAGCCGTTTGCCGATGCCGTTTTACTCGCGGCTGTTTTATTCGCAGCTGTTTTGCTTGCCGCTGTTTTGCTTGCCGGAAGGCCCTTCTTTACTGCAGCTTTTTTGGTGGCCATGTTGTTGTCCTTGCGATGTCGGTTGCACATGAATCTATCGCATACATCCTCGGTGCACTACAAAAATGTGTGCGGTGCCGCACGCATTTCCACGTCACGCGTGCCGAGAGCTAATTCTTCGCTGTTGGCTGCCACGCTTGCCGCTCTTCCGGATCGTAGTTCAGATTGGGTCCAAGCCAGCGCTCCACCTCTGCCAGTTGCCATCCCTTCCGCTCCTGGTAATCCATCGCTTGATCGCGACCAATCTTCCCAAGGCTGAAAAAGCGTGACTGCGGATGCGCAAAGTAAAGCCCACTCACACTCGACCCCGGCCAGATCGCAAAGCTTTCCGTGACCTCCATGCCTGTGTTGGCCTGCACGTCGAGAAGCCGCCAAATCGTGCTCTTTTCCGTATGGTCTGGGCACGCCGGGTACCCCGGCGCGGGCCGTATGCCGCGATACTTCTCCTGAATCAGCTCCGTTGCAGAAAAGCGCTCCTCGCGCCCGTAGCCCCACTCACGCCGCACCTGCTTGTGCAGGCATTCCGCAAATGCTTCGGCCAGCCGGTCCGCCAGCGCTTCCGCCATGATGGCGCTGTAGTCATCGTGCTTGGCTTTGAACCCGTTGCTGAGTTCCTTCAGGCCCAGGCCGGTCGTCACGGCGAAGGCTCCGATGTGATCCGGCAGCCCCGTTTCTTGCGGAGCGATGAAGTCCGCCAGCGATCGGCAGGGCTCATTCCCTTCCCGATTCACCTGCTGGC
Organism: uncultured Acidobacteriaceae bacterium; assembly: GCA_964246645.1. GTDB lineage: Bacteria > Acidobacteriota > Terriglobia > Terriglobales > Acidobacteriaceae > Granulicella. The sequence goes on along the minus strand of CAXTRN010000103.1, from coordinate 1,085 downwards.
GCAAAAAGTGAAATCGCTCGCGCACCGCATCGCGCGTACTGTTTGCGTAAAGCTCCACATCATCGCCCACGGCGTTGGCCGGAAACAGGCCGTAAACGCCGCGCGCCGTGAATAGCTTGTCCGCAATGATGCGATCCAACAACGCATTGCCGTTTTCAAACAACTCACGCGCTTCGGTACCCTGCCGCGCGTCGTCAAAGATGCGTGGATACAGGCCTTTCAGTCCCCATGTATGGAAAAACGGCGACCAATCGATGAAGTCCCGCAGGGTCGCCAACGAGAAATCCCTGAGCACACGTACGCCAGTAAGATCCGGTATCGCGATATCCTCCGCACGCCATTCGATGGGTGACCGCCGCGCCCTCGCCTCGGCCAGCGGAATCGCAACCTGCTTCGGCGCTGTATGGGCTCTGCGTAGCGCCTCGTATTCCGCCTCGTGCTGTTCCACAAACAGCGCGCGGCTGTCTTCGCTTAGTAAGCTTGTGGTCACCGGCACAGCCCGGCTCGCATCAGTGACATGGATGACCGGCTGCCGGTAATGCGGCGCAATCTTGATTGCCGTATGTGCACGGCTCGTCGTCGCGCCCCCGATCAGCAGCGGCACGGTGAAGTTCTGCCGTTCCATCTCACGCGCCACATGCACCATCTCGTCGAGCGACGGCGTGATCAAGCCGCTCAACCCGATCATGTCTGCCTTTTCCGCTTTGGCGCGCTCCAGAATCTTTTCCGCAGGCACCATCACGCCCATGTCGATCACTTCGTAGTTGTTGCACGCCAACACCACGCCCACGATATTTTTTCCGATGTCGTGCACATCGCCCTTCACGGTCGCGAGCACGATTTTGCCCTGTGCCCGTACCTCCTGGCCCGCGGCGGCCATCTCCGCTTTTTCGATCTCCATGTACGGCGTCAGATAGGCGACCGCCTTTTTCATCACGCGCGCGGATTTCACCACCTGCGGCAAAAACATCTTGCCCGCCCCAAACAGGTCGCCGACGACGGTCATCCCCGCCATCAGCGGCCCTTCAATCACCAATAGCGGCCGGCCGAGCTTCGCGCGCGCTTCCTCTGTATCGGTGTCGATA
>CAXTRN010000102.1:0-12580 GCA_964246645.1 uncultured Acidobacteriaceae bacterium | reverse complement strand
GCCGGGCGCGCGCCGGGCTCAAAGCTGACGCGGGCTGAACTGAGCGTCGACGGTGCCGTGTTGGCCAGCACGGTATCGATCCACACCACGCCGGAAAACCACTCCGCCGGTCCACGGCGGCTTTCGCGCGTGCCCTCAAACACATCCATAACGCCACCTCCATCAACGCGCACCAACGCGCTAGCTGTCCTTGCGGTACAGCAATTCCCTGATCGCCTTGCGCCGCTCCGCATTCATCTCTGGATTGGTTTCGCTCGCCGCGGTACCGTGCCTGGCCGCGGCCGCGCGGGCGTCTTCGGCGCTGCACTCAGGGCAGCGATTGCTGAAACCCGGCTTATCGGGCCGCAACTCGAATTCTTCCTCGCACACCACACAGGTTTTGATCGGAAACGCCATGCCTTTATTTTAAACGGCCCATCTTCCTTTCCGATTTCAGCTGGCCGATGCGCACGAGCGAAGAAACCACGAAGCCCAGGGTAGAATTTCCACATGCTTTCCGGGCCCCCCACGCTTTCCGAGGCCTTACCGCCTGCCGAAACCTTCTCACCGCCCACTGCTCCTGGCACAAGCATGGCTGTGCCGGCGGCTCTCGCCTGGGCGCATCCGCTCCTTCAAGAGTGGTTTGTCGCAAAATTCGGCACGCCCACCGAGCCCCAGATCGCCGGCTGGCCCGCCATTCTGCGCGGCGAAACAACCCTGATCTCCGCACCCACCGGTTCCGGCAAAACCCTGGCCGCTTTTCTCGTCTCGATCGACCACCTTTTACGTCAGGCACTGGAAGGCCGGCTCGCCCCGAACACGCAGGTTGTGTATGTGTCGCCGCTCAAGGCGCTTTCAAATGACGTGCAGAAAAACCTGGACGGCCCGCTCGCCGAAATCCAGCGCCTAGCGCTGCAACGCGGCTTTTTGTGCCCCGAAATCCGCACCGGCGTGCGCACCGGCGACACGCCCATGAAGGACCGCGCGGCCATGCTCAAACAGCCGCCGCACATCCTTGTGACCACGCCGGAATCGCTGTACCTGCTGCTCACCTCGGCCAAAGCCCGCCACAACCTCGCTGCCGTGCACACCGTCATCGTGGACGAAATCCACGCCGTCGCCGACGATAAGCGCGGCGCACACCTTGCGTTATCCCTGGAGCGCCTGGAAGCGCTTGTATGCGGGGATAATGCGCTTGCCGCCACGCTTCACACACGCACAGCGCCCGACGGCGAATCCAACAGCGAACCCAACTGCGAATCGGGCTCAGCCCCGCATCACGCTAATCCGCAGGCCTCGGCTCCGCAGCACACCAATCCACAAGCCTCGGCCCCGCAGCGCATCGGCCTTTCCGCCACGCAGAACCCCATTGAACTCGTTGCCGATTTCCTCACCGGCGCTCACCCCACCCGTCCTCGCGCGACGATCGTGCAGGTTGGCCAACGCCGCACACTCGATCTCGGCATCGAGGTGCCGTCCGACGAGCTCAGCTCCGTAGCCACGACCGCCATGTGGCAGGAGCTGTACGACAAGCTGGCCACCTTCGCGCAGGCGCACCGCTCCACGCTGGTTTTCGTCAATACCCGCCGCCTGGTCGAAAAGATCAGCTTTGAGCTTTCCGAGCGCCTCGGCCCCGATGCCGTCGCCGCGCACCACGGCTCGCTTGCGCGCACGCTGCGTTTGGACGCCGAACAACGGCTCAAAGACGGCGAGATCAAGATCCTCATCGCGACCGCCTCGCTCGAACTGGGCATCGACATCGGTGCCGTCGATCTTGTCTGTCAGATACAGTCCACCCGCGCCGTTGCGGTGGCCATGCAGCGCGTCGGCAGGGCAGGGCACTGGCGTGGTGCGATCCCGAAAGGCCGCTTTTTTGCCATGACCCGCGACGATCTGCTCGAACAGGCCGCACTCTTGCGCAAGATGCTCGCGGGCGAACTCGACCGGCTCGAAATTCCTGAAGCGCCCGTCGATGTGCTGATGCAGCAGATTGTCGCGATGTGCGGTGCTGAAAGCTGGGACGAGGCGGCGCTTTTCGAGGTCGTGCGGCGCGCGTGGCCCTATCGAAATTTTACGCGCGCGGAATTCGACGAGCTGCTCGCGCTGCTGCACAACGGCATCGAAAGCACCCGCGGCCGCTATGGCGCGTACCTGCTGCGCGATCGGGTGGGAGGGCAACTCCATGGGCGTCGCGGCGCCCGCATGACCGCCATCGCCAATGGCGGCGCCATCCCTGACACCTCGCTGTTTGCCGTGATGCTGCAACCCGAAAACGTGCAAATTGCCACACTCGACGAGCACTTCGCCGTCGATTCGCACCCCGGCGATGTGGTGCTGCTCGGCAACAGCAGCTGGCGCATCCAGCGGATCGATCCCCAAGGCAAGGTGCTGGTCGAAGACGCCCATGGCGCGCCGCCCAGCATTCCATTCTGGGAAGGGGAAGCCCCGCAACGCACCGACGCCCTGTGCGACGGCGTCAGTGATCTGCGCGCTGAAATCGATGGTCGTACCCGCAACGTGAAGCCCTCCGCGGTCACCGGCTACACGCGCGGCGACGGTGGCGTCGACCCCGTGCCGCACCCGTACGTCGACCACCTCACGCCGCGGACCCCGGCCCCAATGCTGCCAGCCACCGATGACCCCGCGAACGGCAATAACAGCGGTGAGACCTTCTGCGCCGCGCTCCACCCCGAGGTGCGCGCGTGCGTCGCGTGGCTCAAACAGCAGTGCTTTGTTTGTGAGGCCGGAGCCTTGCAACTGGTCACCTACATCGTTGCCGGCCGAAGTGTGCTCGGCGCGGTGCCCACGAAAACGACGATCATCGCTGAGCGTTTTTTCGATGAAGGCGGCGGCCAGCAGCTCATCCTGCATGCGCCCTTCGGGGGCCGCCTGAACAAGGCCTGGGGCTTGGCGTTGCGCAAGCGCTTTTGCCGAGGATTCAACTTCGAATTGCAGGCCGCTGCGACCGACAACGGCATCAACATCTCGCTCGCCGAGCAGCACAGCTTTCCGCTTGCGGATGTGTTTCACTACCTCACCGATCTTTCCGCGCGCGATCTGCTCGAACAGGCCTCGATTCCGTCGCCGCTCTTCAAGAACCGCTGGCGCTGGGCCGCCGGTCGCAGCCTGCAGCTGTTGCGCATGCAAAAGGGCAAACGCATTGCTCCACAGGTGCAGCGCACCCGCTCTGACGACCTGCTGGCAAGCGTCTTTCCGCACGCCTCCGCCTGCCCCGAAACCATGACCGGCGACATCGAGATCCCCGATCATCCGCTGGTGCGCGAGGTCATGCGCGACACCCTCACCGAGGCCATGGATATCGACGGCCTCGAGGCGCTGCTGCGCGGTATTCAAAGCGGTGCCGTCACTTGCCTTGCGGTCGACACGCCGGCGCCGTCTCAGTTCGCGCATGAGCTCATCAATGCCATGCCCTACGCCTATCTGGACGAGGCCGACCTGGAGAACCGCCGTGCCCGCGCGGTTCAACTGCGTCGCACCCTGCCGGACGCCGTCACCGAAGGCGCCGGGCGGCTCGATCAGGCAGCCATCGATAACGTGCGGGAAACGCTTTGGCCCGACATCCGCGACGCACACGAACTGCACGATCTTTTGCTGCAACTGGTGGCCCTGCCCGAAGCGTTTCTCAAAACGGCCGCTCCGCAAGGGCGTTCAAACGCGCATTGGCCCGCGCTTCTGCAGCATCTGCGGGAGCAGAACCGTGCGGCGCGGCTATTCTTCAGAAACGCCGCCATTTGGGTGGCCACCGAGCGGCTAGGCGATGCCCATCTGCTTTGGCCCGCGCTCGATCTTTCCTCGCTACCCAGCCCCTTCGCCGGCGCGGTCGTCCTTCCACGCGAGCCGACCACCCTCGCCGGCACGGAATACCGCCCCGCCCAGCCGGTGTCCCCGCGCGACGGCGCGACGGCCACCCTCGTGCAGGGTTGGCTGCAACTGCTTGGCCCCCTCACCGCCGAGCACCTGGGTGCGCTGCTGCAACTGGACCCCGCGCCGCTGCACCAGGCGCTCCTGGTCATGGAAATGCAGGGCCTTGCCATGCGCGGCGTTTTCGAATGCCCCAAGCCCGCCGACCATGCCCCCCACGCGACGGAATGGTGCGAGCGCCGCATCCTGCAGCGCATTCACCGCCTCACCCTGGCCGGCCTGCGCAAATCCGTGGAGCCGGTCGCGCCCACTGTCTTTAACCGCTGGCTCCAGGACTGGCAGCACATCGCTCCGGAAACCCACCTCCAGGGCGAGGAAGGCGTCCTCGCCGCCCTGGAACAGCTGGAGGGCTTCGAAGCGCCTGCTTCCGAGTGGGAGCGCTCTCTCCTGCCTGCCCGGGTCAAAGACTACGATCCCCGCTTCCTCGACAATCTTTGTCTTGCGGGCATCGTCGGTTGGGGCCGCATCTCGCCGCACCCGGCCTGGAGCGAAGCCGATGGTGGTGCTCCCCGGCGTGTTATTCCGACTGGCGCTGCGCCGATCACCTTTTTTCTGCGTGAATCCGCTGACTGGCTTCCCGACGCGCTCGCCAGCAAATGCGTTGACGCCGCGGTGCTCACCCATGCGCTTTCCGCGGAGGCGCAGAGTCTGCGGCGCTTGCTCGCCGAGCGTGGCGCTGCCTTTACCGCTGACCTCCAACGCTGCAGTGGGCTTACGAAACAGCAGGTCACCACCGGCCTGTGGGAGCTGGCCACGGCCGGCCTGGCCTCGGCGGACGGCTTCGATCAGCTACGGGCCTTGATGGACCCGCGCCGCAAATCCGTCCACCTCGAGCAAACCCCCGCCGTCAGCCTGCGCAAACGCGCCCAGGCCCGCACCACCGCCGGGCGCTGGTCCCTGCTTTGCCAAGAGCCCGCCATCGCAAATGCGGGTAGCCCTGCACGTATGCCGGCGGCTGCTCCGGATTACCGTTTGAGTTCCGCTCCAGGTCTCACTTCTGAAATCTCAGCTTCAAATCTCTCGTCCTCACCTGCCGATCGCAAAGCAGCCCAAGCCGTCGCCCAAACCATAGCCGAGGCCAAACAGCGTCAAACCGCGCTGGAAGCTCACGCCCGCGTGCTGCTTTGCCGCTATGGGGTGCTTTTTCGCGAACTGCTCACCCGCGAAGCAAACGCTCCCAAATGGCGCGATTTGTTGCCGGTTCTCCGTCGTCTGGAGGCTCGCGGGGAGGTCCGTGGGGGGCGCTTTGTTTCCGGTCCTTTCGGCGAACAGTTTGCCGTGCCCGAGGCCGTTGACGGTCTCCGCGAAGCCCGCCGCCGCCACCCCGCCCGTGCGACCGAGCCCGCAGTCACCGTTGCCGCCGCCGACCCGCTCAACCTGGTCGGCATCCTCATCCCCGGCGAGCGTACCGCCGCCATTCCCGGACGTACGGTCGTCTTTCAGCATGGCGCTCTCCCGGATCCCGGTCCGCTCTCCGTTTCACCCACAGCGGGTACTGCAAGTAAATCGCTCGCCCCGCGCCGCTCCGTCGCCGCCCTTCTACGCGCGAGCCTTTCCCCGCCGCGCACCATCGCGTCCCCGCCTGCGGCGGCCCCGTCCCATGGCAATCTCGAGCTCTTCTCATGAGTGAAGCCGACGCGGCACCCACATCGCCGCACTCCAGCCCCGGCCCGTCCGCTACACCCGGCGCATCCGCTAACCCTGATTCGCCTGCTACACCCGCCCCGTTCGCTACATCCGGTTCGTCTGCTACACCCGCCGCGTCCGACTGTCCCCGCATGCCTGAGATGACCTGGGCTGTCGGATACGGACTCGAGCCTGGCGACGCGTATGAAGAAGGCCCTTATGTCGTTTTCACCGCTCAGTACCACCGACGCCGCGGCTATTGCTGCCATTCCAACTGCCGTCACTGCCCCTTCCGCGTCGATCATTCCTAACGACAAAGGCGAATGTGGTTACGCTCTGTTTGTCATTCCCGAAGGGAATCTGCGTTTTCATCGTCATCCCCAAGAGAATCGGCACCTTGATTGTCATCCCCAGGCAGTTTGCACCTTTGTTTGTCATTCCCGAAGGGAATCTGCGTTTGTTTTCGGAACCCGAAGGCACTCTACGTAGACGGTCCACTTACGGCGTGCCTGCCCATTCATGTTTCAAGGTTGCCGGTAATATCCCCGCGTCGTGCGCGCCTCCAGGTGAGGTTCAGCCACCCTCACCTCGATGCGGTGATACGTATCGCCGGCATCGGGCGGAGGCGGATCGAAGCTAATCTCGTACGACGCTTTGCTATCGTTCACGCAGCGTTGCAGGGCTCCACGAACGTCGTTGCTGCCCGTCAGCGCCAAACCTCCGCTTTGCACGGCCAACACCTGCAGGCCAAGGTCGCCCAGCACAGCCTCTGAAGGCTTACGTATCCCTTTCAGGAAATTTTCATAGTAAAGCGAGCGACCGACACTTTCGCTGGCGCCTATGGGGTCGACGCTATACAGCGTAATGCGGTTTTGCCGCATCTGCGTGGAAATGTCGACCGCCTCGCGATAGATGTTGTCCTGTTCTTTCCGCGAAAGCTCAACCGCCGGTCCGGAAAGCAGCGGCCATCCCGGCGACACCCACACCATCAATTTGCGTCCGGGCGCAGCCGCCGAACGCGTCACCAATCCCTGCAAGCCGCGCAGCGAAATGTCGAGCCGCTCGCCGGCACCGTAAAAACCGGAACTGCGGCGCAATATCCGCAACCCGATGACTTTGTCTTTCAATGTCTGGTTGAGCGCATTGCCGTCGGTTGTCAAAGGGGTGGTCTCGGTTGCCGTATCGGTCAGTAGCACCAACGACGTCGGTTGTGCGAGCCGTCCATCGTTCGCTTTGAAAAAGGCTTCGATCTGGTCGCGCGCATAGCTCAAACGCACGGCATCGATATTGACCGCGTCCAGAACCAGGGTCAGTTGCACCGGCTCCGTCTGATTGGTCATCGCCTGAAATGCTGTAATGACTTGCGGTCGGCCATTATCGAGGACGGTAAAGGCGTCTTGGCGAAGATCGGCTACCGGCTCACCACCCTTGGGCGTAACGACCACCCGAAGGCGCAGCGGGCCGGTGCTCCGGGCATCTACCATGCTTTCGGGGATCGTGCCCGGTTCCGCCGTTTGTGCGGAACCCCGGCCCAAAATCGTGAACAACACAACCCCGCACAACGCCGGCCAAATAAGCATCCGTTTCAACATGGCAAAACTCCTTCGTGATTGCTTCAAACCACTGCGCCGGCACTGTGGATCGGACCGATTTGCTGGAACCGTTGCATGAGCCCCATGCCTTGAAAATGCAGCGGGGCGCATACAGCTTGCCATGTCATCGCCGCGGCAGACAACGGCCGCAGAACTCCGTGTCTGAAACAGGCCACTTTAAGGCGAAGGCGATGTCGCAGGGCTGGCCGCGGAGGTGGGCGGGCGGACCGAGGAATCGGCCCCAGACCCGACCCCAGACCCGATTCCAGACCCGATTCCAGAACCGACCCCCGACCCAATCCCAGACCTCGGAGCACCCCCGGCGCTTCCAGGCTTTGCCGGCAACGCGGAAGCCTGTACACGCAGCGCCATCCGTGGAAAGGCAAACGCACCGCCCGCATCGTCGATCACATTCACCTGGCAGATGTAGTTGCCGGGCTTCAGCGCTTCAAGCGGCACATCGAACTGAAACGCCACGGCATTGCGTCCCGGCACATTCAAAGCATCCGCGGTTACCAGTGGCGTTTCATACACCTTCACCCCATTGGCGAGAAACTCGATCGAAGTGAGGACATGTACGGGGCCGCCCTCACGCCGTACCAGGCCCGGAGCTGCCGCCGATTGCGGAATACCCTTGCTCCTGGCCGGGTCGTACACCTCGTACAGCAGAAACAAATGCTGGTCTTGCCGGAATACATGCGCCACGTTGGGCACATACTGTTCGCCATCGCGCACAAGCAGATTGGGTGAATTTTTGTCACTGTTCGCCGTCCGCTGGCTGCTCAGCACCAGAGAACTCAGCTTTACGGGCAGCTTCTTCAGATCGGGCACCGACAGGTCCGTTTCGAAAGACCCCATGTTGCCGGTTTCGTTTTCGCGCACAATGAATTTCAGGTGGTAGCGTCCGGGTGCAAGCGTAAATCCTGTCGCATACTGGATATTCCGCCGCTGCACCTGCTGTATCTGATCCAGGGCGAGCTTCACCGTGTCGCGCACATTGCCGACAGTAATGTTCTGTGCATTTTTTACCTGGCCAAGGATGTCCAGCGTCGCTTTGTCCTGATCCTTGTTGCGCGTAAAGGGGATCTGCGCCCCCGGCACAATCAGGCTCACGGGCACATAAAAGCTGTTGGCGTTTTCGCGCAGGTATAGCGCTTGCAGGTAAACGGCCACATCCAGCGCCGGCAAATCGCTGCGCATCTGGTCGTTGAGCGCCTGCTCGCGATCTTCGGTCTTTTGGTGCTGAAAGTCTGCAGGCGCGTAGTAACCGGGCCGGTATTCCAGCTTGACATCGTTGCGGTTGAGCTTCACTGTGAGATGACGAAACGCGCCATCACGCCGCGGATCGCTTGAGTGAAATCCAAGAATGTAATACGCCTCTGTATCGCGCTGCACCTGCTGAAATACCGGACCGAAGTCATTCGAATCAAAAAACGCCTTCCCGCCCGTATCGGTCGCCAACGTGTTGAGCAACTCCTGCGAACTCGCGTTGGCACTGAACTGGTTGGCCGTTGCGGTGCCCGTGTACGCCGCCGTGCCGCGCAAACTACCCTGGCTCGCGTCGCCAACGGGCGGCAGCGCCTGCAAGCCACGCGCGTCGACGGCATAGATCGCCATGTTGGCCTTGGCAGCCTCATTGGTGGCCGCTCGCAGACTGGCCTGATTTTCGATGCCGTTCCGCGATAAGCCTCCAGAAAAATACAAGAGGCTCTTCCGTTGCGCAACCCGTCCAAGCGAACGCGCAATTTGCCGGATGGCGTACAGCTCCCGGTCGGTATTCAGGTTGTTGTATTCGGTATCGTCCGCCGTGAAGCTTTGCGCATTATCGCTTGTTCCGTTGGTGACGCCGCCCGCGCTGCCGTTGGTAAACGAGGTCTGGTCCGTGCCGTTGTATTTGCCGAGCCCATGCAGCAGCGCTTGCTTGTCCGCCGTAAAATCCTGATCCATCGTGAGGGCGGTGGAAAAACTGACAAGCGCGACCAGGTCTGCCGGCTGCATCTGGGTGTTGATGTATTTCTGCGCGGATTGCACAGCCCGGTCCGTATCGTCATCCTGCAAGGTACTCAGATCGAAAAACATCACAATCAATCGATGGTCGCGCAACTGTTGCGGATCGGCGGCCAGGTTGCGATCCAGCAGATCGGCAATACTCGCCTTACCCGCAACGATGTTTTTTTCGGCAAGCGCCGCCGCTTCATCGACGTTCTGGTAATCGAAGCTCGCCATGCGCTGCACCTTGCCGTTTTCGAGCAAGGTGAAGTCGCTCGCCTTCAACCCCTTCACGACAACGCCGGTCTTGCGGTCGCGTACCACCACATTGGTCAGTACGATGTTGGCGTTCACGGTGAGCGTGTAGCCGCTCGGGGCGTTCGGCGTTCCAGGCCTATCGGAAGATCGCTGGGCGGAAGATTGCTGGTCGGAAGATAGCTGAGCGGCGGGTGTCTGCCCGGCGAGCGGCTGTGCGGCGGTTTGGGCGGCGGTCTGGGCAACAGGCGCGGCGCTTTGCGCGTGCAGGCATGCAGCCAGCGGCACAAGGAAACCGAACACAACAGCGATCGTGGCTTTGGGAACGCGAAATCTCATAGGGTCGTTACACCCCTTCCTCTTTTACCCGAGTCATGAAGACTCAAAACCTGAACCGCCCTATGAAGTTGATCTGTCGCTTGGCCGCGGCGCCGGATACCTGCCCGAAGGTGGCGAGATCCAGCGTCGTGTAAATCCCGTTGTATTGCACTGTGTTGAACACATTGCTTGCGGTCAGGCGCGCTTCAAACGACCGCGTTTCCCCCAACTGCACCGTGCGCGAAAGCGCCGCTGAAACAAGCAGCTGTCCTGGCCCTTCGATCGAGTAACGCGAGGCTGTGCCGTAGCCGCTCGCCGGATCGACAAACGCTGTTTTATTGAAGTAAGAACGCAACGCGCCCGCACCATGGATCGATGTACCGAAGACGCGGTCCGGGCGCAGCGTATACGTACCGCCCGCGGCAAGCTGCGCCGCTGTGTCCTGATAGCTCGGGGTAAAGTACGTACCCGACGCGAAGGTGAAATTGCCTGAAAGGGAAAAGCCGTCCAGCAGCTTGGAAGCATAGCCCCCTCGATTGAGGAACGCGCGATTCGGTCCCACGGGTAGTTCATAAATCCAGTTGCCCGTCAGCTGGTGCCGCACATCGAAGCTTGAGTTTCCGCGCTCGGCATGCAAATCCGCATCGTTCTGAATGGAAGAAACCGTGGCCGCTCCCCCAAAACTCGAAGCGTCGTCGATGGAGTGCGCATACTGGTAGTGCACCGCAAGCTGAATGCCTTTTTGCAGCCGCTTTTGCGCGTCGATCGTGAGCGCGTTGAAGGTCGACTCGGCATCGGAGGACTGATACGTGAACGCGACAGCATCGGGCGTCGTTACCGTGCTGGCCGTATGGTTCGGCGCACGCACCACATTGAGTCCGGAGCCGTGGGAGCCGTTGTAGCCGAAGTTCAACACGATTCCCAGCGGCAAGGTGCGCTGCAGGTTGGCGTTAAACACCTGCACCATGCCCAGGCGATAGTTTGGGTTCACCGCATAGGTGTTTTGGAAAAGTTTGGTCGAGCAGCCGAAGCCGTTGGCGAGGGTCAGATTGGAGGCATGGGTGGCGGTCGCCTGCACGCAGCCTGTCTTGTTTGTGCCTATAGAAAGCACATTGTTCTGTGTGACCGCAAACGGTGCCTGGTAGGACAGCGATTGCGCAAAGGTCGCAAACTGCCCTGTGTTGAAATTGATGCCATAACCGGCCCGCAACACGGTTTCTTTCAGGAAATGGGGACGGTAGGCCAAGCCGAAACGCGGTGAAAACATCGCCTTGTCCGGCTGAATCAATGAGCGGTTGCCGCCGGCTGCGCAGGTCAGCAGACCGGCCGACGTTTGCACGGAGATGCCGTTTGGCGTCACGCACCCAACGCTTGTCGTCTGTTCTGCGACCCCCGTCAGGTTCACAAGCCGGTTGTTCTTTTCCGTGAACGGAGCGAAATACTCGTAACGCACGCCGCCATTGAGCGTGAGCCCATTGCCCACCCGGAAATCGTCGTTAGCGTACCCGTCGATCACGTTTTCACGCAGATAGATTTTGGCCAGCCCGGCTTGCAGGGTCGTCTTTTGGGGTAGGCCGAGGAGAAAGTCAGCAAAAGCGGAACCGCTTGTCGCCTGCCCCGTAGCCGTGCCCGCGGTTGCCGTACTCCCCGGGCAGGGAGCGTTGGTCGCGAGATTCTGATCGCATGGGCTTTCCGTGTTGAATCCTGAAAAGGTGAAGGAGCCGAGCGGATTGCCCCCGCCAAGGTAATCCTGGTGCACGCGTCGCACGTCCGTGCCCAGCCGCAGGTTGTGCTTCTTGTGCCGGTAGCTCACCTGATCGGAAAACGAGATCGTTTGTCCGATATTGTCCTGCGGATTGGTATTGCTGACTGATAGAAAGTTTCCAAGGGTCAGCGATGGCAGCCCGTTGTAGAAGCCCGGGGCCGTGCCGAGGGTGCCGGTACTCGGCAGCGTAATGCCGGCGGCGGTGGTCGGATCGTCCGGCGTGTTGGTGAAATAATTTAGGGTAAGCGCGTGGCTGCGGTTCCAGGTCACCGTGCCGGTGTTGTTGAAGCGGCCAAAACCGATCACATATCCCTGGCTCAGGTTAAAGCCGTCACTTTGCGAACTGCCGGAAAGCGGCAAGATGATGTTGCGCAGATCCTGCGCGCTGTGCGCGTAGCTGAAACTGGTGTTCAGGCTTTGCCGCAACGTGGCCGGCGCGTTCCGATTGCTTCTGCCACCTCCGCCGCCAACACCTCCAAACGGGCCGTTGTTGTTCGCACCCAAATTGCGGATAAAGCGCGGCGACAGGTTGGCCGAGTTTTGCCCCACCGTCGTGACCGTCTGGTAATTGTAGGTTTCCGTGGTCGCGCCGGGCACATTGGCATGCGGATAAAAGCGGTTCAAAATGTAAAGCGCTTGTGGCGTAATGCGTGCGGGGTCGATGACATTGGCCTGGCCGTTGTAGGCAAATTGCGTGCCGCGTGTGGGATCGAAGATCGGCGTTACCGCAGTCTGGGTTTGGCCGTTGACGGTTTGCGTGAGGCCGCTGAAGTCACCCGTACGTTGGGCATCGGTGGGCACGGTGCCGGTCAGCACCTCCGGCGCGGTGTTGCGGGCGAAGTTGAAGTTCAAAAAGCCGAACTGCTTTGTGCTGGGCTTGATCCACCCAGGAATGTACGGTGAACCGGCCAGCGTGACGCCAAACGTGTTCCTTGCGTACGGCGGTTTCGTTTGCGGGGTCAGTGTCGGCGACCAGGGGGCCGAATCAAGCGCCGCGTATTCCCCTTGGAAGTTGAAGCCGCCGTGCAGTTGCGTCGGGTTCAGGTTGCGGAAGGCCCCAGACCCAACTCCAGAACCGTTTCCCGACCCATTTACGACTCCGAAGCCGCCGCCC
>CAXTRN010000101.1:0-12833 GCA_964246645.1 uncultured Acidobacteriaceae bacterium | reverse complement strand
GTACCTGTTGCACCATGCGGGGCTGGCCGTGGGACCGGCAGTGATGGATTTGTTGCTGTATCAGGTGATGATTGCAGTCGTGTACGTTCTGCCGTTTGCGGCGCTCGGGGTCGTAACGGCGAGCTTGGGACGGCATGTTCTGTTTCTGCTGGGCGGGCTGGTGTACATCGTCGGCGTGGTGATTCTTGGCAACTCGCTGACCGAGCACCGGATGAGGCCGCCGAACGCAAATTGGGTGATGGCCACGGTTGCTGTGATCACGCTCGTGGTGATGGTGGTGGCAATGTATGCGCGGCGGCACGTGAAGGATGCTCGCGTCGTGCTGGTGTGCTTGCCGCTCGCGCTGGTGCTCGTGCTGTTGTGTATGCCGACCGGGTGGCTGGTGCGGCATGTGTATGCGGGGACAGGCAAGGAGATGTCATTTGTTTTCGACAATGATCCGAAGCAACAACAGACGGGCGTCGATGGACCTCTTCGCATAGGAAAGGATGTGCTCTTGCAGTTGCCGGTTCGGATGCAGGGGCTTAAGGCGGAGGCGGAAGCCGGTGCCAAGGGAGTGCAGGTGACCCTGCGCGCCGCAGATGGGTTTGCGTGGCGGTCGCCCTATGAAGACCCGCAGACATGGTTCCGGTCTGCACATACTGAGCTGGTCAATGTATATGTGCCGCAGAAAATCTACGATCGCCTGCGATCAAAGCCGGTAGACATCGAAATTCGTCTGGCGATGGAGATCTACAGCTTTGGAACACCGGAGAAGAGAACCGTGCCCGTGGAAGGAGCATTTTCCGCACCGGACGGCGCCGTTTGCGAGACGCTGGAAGAAAACTCTGTCGTGCAGTGCCGTTATCCCTTGAAGGCTCCTCCACCGAATAAGACCACGTATGAGGTGCAGGATGTTCCATGCCGGCAGGCGGGTCCACGCCATGATTTCGTCAATAGAACGGACGGCATGATCGGGGCGCGTCACTTCGACTTCGATCCGGTCGGTATCCAGAACGTCAGCCTGCAGACTGGAAATGACAGACACAGTGTCCAGACGCACTTTTCATGTCCCGGAGCCCATGCCAGCGTTTCGCGGGAGCGGATTGTTGGGCATGAAGAGCTTTTTGTCCGGCAAGAAGCTGTGCCGCTTCCACTGTATCTAACGCGTCGACATGGAGTGGATCGGTCAGCATCCGGGGAGCCGTAGAATGGCCGCATGGGTGCAAGCACAGGGATAAGCGGCGAGGCGGTGGCGATTGGGTATGCGCGGGAACATGGGGCCCGATTCGTCGAGGAGCTAAAGGAATTACTGCGCATTCCTTCGGTTTCGACGACGCCGGAGCATGCGGGCGATGTGCGCCGGGCGGCAGAGTTTGTGGCAGCGGGGCTGCGCTCGGCGGGGTTGGCGGAGGTACGGCTGATCGAAACGTCGACGGCGGAGGAGAAGACGCAGATCCCCTCCGGGGATGACACAAAAGACAGTAGCCAAAAAGCGCGGACGGGGCATCCGCTTGTCTATGGCGAATGGCTCGGGGCGCCGGGTAAACCCACGATTTTGCTGTATGGGCACTATGACGTGCAGCCGGCGGAGCCGTTGGAGGAGTGGCGGTCGCCGCCCTTTGAGCCGACCGAGCGGGACGGCAATCTGTATGCTCGTGGTGCGGTGGACGACAAGGGCCAGATGTGGATGCATGTGAAGGCGCTCGAAAGCCTGATGCGTGCAGCGTCAGCGGCGGGCGGCCCGCCCGGGCTGCCGGTCAACGTGCGCGTGATCGTGGAGGGCGAAGAAGAGGTCGGCGGCGAGGGCATTGCGGCTTTTGTGCGGGAGCATGGCGATCAGTTGCGGGCGGACTGTGCGGTGGTCAGCGATACAGACATGTTCGCGCCGGGGCTGCCGACGCTGTGTGTGGGCCTGCGCGGGATGATCTACACGGAACTCGAGGTGCGGGGGGCGGCAACGGATCTGCACTCGGGCATGTATGGCGGGGCGGCGCCGAACCCGTTTGTGGCGCTGGCACAGATCATCGCGCAGATGAAGCGTGAAGACGGGCGAATCGCGATTCCGGGGTTTTACGACGGCATCGAGGAGCCAACGAAAGCGGAGTTGGAAGCGTGGCGGCGGTTGCCGTTTGACGAAGAAGCGTACCGCAAGAACCAGGTGGGATCGCCCGCCTTGACCGGCGAGCCGATGTTTTCAGTGCTGGAGCGGACCTGGGCGCGGCCGACCATGGATGTGCACGGGATCATGGGTGGATTTACGGGCGTGGGCGCAAAAACGGTGATCCCGGCCAAGGCCACCGCAAAGATAAGCTTCCGGCTGGTACCGGGCATGGATCCGGCAACGATCTTTGCCAGGTACAAGGCATTTGTTGAGGAGGTCGTGCCCGAGGGCGTGACGGCGGAAGCAAGGCTGATTCATGCGGGAGACCCGTTTGTGGTGAGTACGGACAATGCCTTTATCGGCGCGGCCACAGAAGCGTTAAAGGAGGTTTTTGGCACGGAAACGGTCTTTGTGCGGGGCGGGGGCTCGATCCCGATCATCGGGGATCTGGCGAATGTGTTGCAAATTCCGACAATGATGATGGGATTTGGACTTCCGGACGATAACCTTCATGCGCCGAACGAGAAGTTTCACCTCGCGAATTTTCATCATGGGGTGGAAGCGTTGGTGCGCTTTCTGACTTTGGCTGGGCAGGTGGGTGCTTAATCCGGAGGGATGGCGTTTCCGATGTGTCCGGTGTGTAGCTTCGTTCAACGGTGAGGTGAGACGAGTCGAGCATGGAAGGAGTTCTGGTGGGTTCCGGGTTGCCGGTGTACGGGTGCGTTTTGGCTGGTGGCAAAAGCTCGCGCATGGGTCGCGACAAGGCGCTCCTGCGGTTTCGTGGAGAGCCCATGGTGAGCATCGCGGTCGCGAAGTTGCGCAGTTTTTGCCGCGAGGTCGCCATTGTCGGCAATCGCGATGATCTGGCTGCTTACGCGCCAATCGTGCACGAGCAGCGGATGGATGTGGGACCGGGGGCGGGGCTCGAAGCGGGGTTGATGGCCTGTGAGCAACCTTGGGCGCTGTTTCTACCGGTGGATGTGCCGTTGGTGCCGGCCGGATTGCTGCGGCGCTGGGCGGAGGCTGTGTTGGAAAGGGCGACGGCTGGATGCGCGGCGAGTTTTCTTCTGGTGCGAGGTGAACGGCAGCCTGCATTTTGCATGATGCGGCGAACGATAATGCCGGTGCTTTCGGCGGCTTTGGAGGGCGGAGAGCACAGATTGAGTGAGCTGCTTTATGCGATCGAGGCGGCGGGCGATGGGTGGTTGTGGACGCCGGACGTCGCTCAGTTTGCGCCATTGACGCAAACCTCCGGGCGGGAAGGGTTGGTAGTGGAGTTCCGGTTCAGCAATGTAAATACGCCACAGGACTTGACCGAGGCGGAGATTTCGGCGGCTGGTGAGGACGGGCTGGCATGACGTGTGAGCGCGGAGGGCGTTGGCTTGGATGAAGCAGAAAAGGTAAACGGGCCGGAGGTAAACGACCCCGACGAGCCGTTGACGGCGGAGGTGTCGCCGGATGTGGCGCAGGTGGTCGGCGAGTTCATGCAGGAAGCGGCGGAAAACAATGAGGCCGCTGCGGAAGCGTCCGCCGATGCGTCTGCCTTTGCGGCAGGGGCGGGGCTGCCGGCAGCGGAGTTTGCCGCGCCCGCAGGACCGTACATCGCTTTTGAGCATGTCGGCAAAAGCTTTGGGGATTTTGTGGTGCTGGAGGATGTGAGCTTCTTCGTCAATCCCGGCGAAACACTCTGCATCCTGGGACGCAGCGGGGTGGGGAAGTCGGTTTCACTGCAGATTCTGATGGGCTTTTTGAAAGCCGATCGTGGTGCGGTGCTGGTGGGGGGGCAAAATATCGTCGGACTGGGGGAGCGGGAACTGCAGGCGGTGCGCCGCAAAGTTACGATGGTTTTTCAAAGCGGTGCTCTTTTTGATTCGAGCACGGTAGGGGAAAACGTCGCATTTCCCTTGCGGGAACGCGGCGATATGAAAGAAGCCCAGATATTGCAGGTGGTGAAGGGGCTCCTGGAGATGGTCGGCGTCGCCGGCATGGAAGATTTGCTGCCCAGCGATCTGTCGACGGGCATGCGGCGCTCGGTGGCGATTGCGCGCGCCCTGGCAGCGCAGCCGAGTGCAGTGCTGTATGACGAGCCGACGACGATGGTGGACCCGCTCATGGCCAACCTGCTTGGAAGCTTGATTCAGCGCTTGAAAGCGCAATTGCACTTGACCAGCATTGTGGTGACGCATGACATGCGTTTTGCTGAGCGCCTTGCCGATCGAGTCCTTTTTCTACACGAAGGGCATGCACGGTTTTTCGGCACCATGGAGGCCATGCGGGCGAGCGAAGATCCGGTTCTGCACGAATTTCTCGAGTTGGACCAGCTAGTGCTGCCACAATAGTCGCTGTACGAAAGAGGGACACGACGAAACGTATCGCAATGCTAGAGTAGTACCCAGAAGCCTTTTTCCATCGCGCTTCGGCACCTGTCCAGTTGAGTTCGCTTCACTTTTGTTTCGGTTTGTTCCCCGCTGCGCAGGTCCTGGGGCATGAGGCTTGTTGCATGACGACACCCGAGTATCTCGAACAAGTTGTGATCTCAAATCGAGCCCGTGGCCGAATGAGCATGAGCGGCCGAGGACGCCGGCGCCCATCTGCTGCAAGCATTGTTTGGGCAGTGCTCGATGTGGTGAGTGCTTTGTTGGCGGGGCTGCTCGCATTCAATATCCGGCTACATGGAAACGCGGGCGGGACCACGACCCCGTTTGGGCAGCTAATCCATGCGGCGCCCTTGAACTCTTTTGTGATGCTGCTGTTGTTCGGCGTTTACCTGGTGTTGATATCGCGGCTCTTCGGGTTATACCGCTCGAGTGACGGTTTCAGCGGTCTGCATGAACAGCGTATGACGATGCAAACGACGCTGACCGCAGGTTTGCTGCTGTGCGGAACGCTGTTTTTGACGCGTTCGTATGCGATTTCCCGGGTAGTGGTGCTGATCACCGTGTTCGTGACCATGGTGATGCTGATGGCGCGACGCGCACTTTGGAGGCGCCTGCGGCACCGCCGCTACCTGAGCGGGTTGGAGGTGCGCAATGTCTTGATCGTCGGCGATGGTCGCGTGGGGCATGCGTTGCGCAATCACCTGGAGGCTTTGCCGCACCTTGGGTTCCGCTTTAAAGGCTTCATCGCGATGAACGAGGGTCGCGAGAAAGATGCAAACCCCAATATTGTGGGCGACCTCAAGAACTGTGTGTCTGTCGCACGGTCGCTTTTTGTGGATGAGATTTATTTTTCGACGCCTGCCGATAAACATACCGTGATTTCTGTTGTGGAAGAAGCGCGGGCGCTGGGCATCGATGTGCGTGTGGTGCCGGATCTCTACGATGGGCTGGCATGGAATGCACCGGTGGAGTTTGTCGGGCAATTTCCGACGATTCCGCTACATCGGCGGGAGTTTCCCCGGGGTGCGTTTGTGCTCAAACGGGCGCTGGACATCGTTTTGGCGACGATCGTGTTGCTTGCCGTGTCGCCCATCATGCTTGCTATCGCCATCCTGGTGCGGCTCGATTCTCCGGGACCGATCTTTTACAAAGCGGAACGGATCGGGCGCAAAGGACGGGTGTTTCGGTGCTTCAAGTTTCGTACCATGGTGCCGAACGCAGACAGGTTGAAGCGGGAACTTGCGCACTTGAATGAGCGGGAGGGCATCCTGTTCAAGGTCACCAACGACCCTCGCATTACGAAGATCGGCGTTAAGTTGCGAAAATATTCGCTCGACGAGCTGCCGCAACTCTTCAATGTTTTGAAAGGTGATATGAGCCTGGTGGGACCGCGGCCGCCGTTGGCGGTAGAGGTCGAAAAGTATGATCTTTCGCACCTGCGTCGATTGGATGTTTTGCCGGGAATCACGGGCCTGTGGCAGGTGGAAGCACGGCAGGATCCGTCGTTCGACAGCTACATCTCACTGGATACGGCATATGTCGAGAACTGGAACCTGATGCTCGATCTGCGCATACTGGCGCGAACGGTGAGCGTGGTCGTCGGGGGCACCGGCTCTTAAGCCGATGATCTTGCGGCACGGATCTTGCGGCGATGATCTTAGAGCGACGATTTTGGGGCTATGATCTTGGGGCGACCAAGATCGGTGAAGGATAGAATAAGGTTGTGCGCGTTGCTCTGGCCCAGATCAATCCAACGGTTGGTGACTTTTCGGGGAATTTGCGAAAGTTGACCGAGGCTCTTCTGCGGGCTGGGGAAGGCGGCGCGGAGTTGGTGGTCTTTCCGGAGATGGCCACTTCGGGTTACCCGCCGGCTGATTTGCTGGAAAAAGAATCTTTTGTGCGCCGTGCGGAAGAGTCGCTGGCCGCTCTATGCGAACAAACAGCGGGTGCCGACCGGCCGGCTGTGTTGGTTGGCTCGCCCATGCGTTGTGAAGGTTTTGGGCAAAAGCGGGTGCGCAATGTGGCTGCGGTGCTCGAAGCGGGGGCGGTGCGTTTTGTGCAACAGAAGATGCTGCTGCCGTATTACGACGTTTTTGATGAGCAACGATATTTTGAGCCCGGAAAGCGGCAATCGCTGACCTCGATCAAGGGTCAGCCGGTGGCGATTACGGTGTGCGAGGACGCCTGGAACGACAAGATGTTCTGGCCGCGTCAGAATTATCCGTTGGACCCGGTGGAAGAGCTGATGCAGCAGTGGGGCACGCTGCCGCAGACGCTAAGCGGTCCGCGATTGATCTTGAATATTTCCGCATCACCCTATTGGCATGGCAAGCCGGAAACACGCCGACAAATGATCGGTGCGTTGGCGAAGCGGCACCGGGCAACTGTTGTGCTTGTAAACCAAGTGGGCGCAAACGATAGCTTGATCTTTGATGGGAACTCGTTCGCCATAAACGCCGAAGGAGCGCTGCTGGGACAGGCGGCGGCATTTGACGAAGATCTGGTGATCGTCGATACGGCAGGAAGGGCGATACCCTCGGCGGCGGATGCGCGAGATAGCAGCGAGCGGATTGCAGAGGTTTTAACCCGTCCGCCGGCTCAGGGGCAGGCCGATCGCGGACCTGTGATGGATGGAGCAGAATGTGAGCGAACCTGGCAGGCATTGGTGCTGGGAACCCGCGATTACGTGTACAAATGCGGGTTTTCCCAAGCGCTGGTCGGCTTGAGCGGCGGCATCGATTCGGCGCTGGTGGCTACCATCGCCGTGGAAGCGTTGGGCGCGGCAAATGTGCAAGGAATCGGCATGCCGAGTGAGTTTTCTTCCAGCGGGTCTTTGCTCGATGCTGAACTGTTGGCGAACAACCTCGGTATCAAGTTTTCCGTCTTGCCCATTCGTGAGATTTACGATGACTTTTCCGTGCGATTGGAACCCTTTTTCAGCGGTACACCGTTTGGATTGGCTGAAGAGAACGTGCAGCCAAGGATTCGCGGAACCCTGCTGATGGCGGTGTCCAATAAAACCGGAGCCCTGGTGCTGACGACGGGTAATAAAAGCGAGATGGCCACGGGCTACAGCACGCTTTACGGCGACATGGTGGGCGCGCTGGCGGTCATCGCGGACCTGTACAAAACCGAAGTGTATGCCTTAAGCCGATGGATCAATTGGATTAATGAAGTCCATCCGGTGCATGCGGGTAGCTCCGGACGAGAGGTCATTCCGAACGATACGCTGACGAAACCGCCTTCGGCGGAGCTGCGGCATGGCCAGAAGGATACGGATTCGTTGCCTGAGTATGAGGTACTGGACCCAATGCTGCGGGCGTACATCGAGGAATACCAGTCAGCCGAAGAGATTGCGGCGGCGCAGGGGCTGGAACTTGCGTTGGTGCGGAAGGTCATTCGGCTGGTGGAGATTGCAGAGTACAAACGGCAGCAGGCAGCCCCTGTGTTGAAGGTTTCCAAAAAGGCGTTTGGCATGGGAAGGCGTTTCCCAATTGCTGCGCGACGTGAAGTGTAATGGCCAGATCGGGCCGGTTAGGGAGAAAGATGTTGAAGCAGGCTGCATTCACTACGGGTATGTTGTTTGGGTTGGCAGTGCTGGGCGGGAGCCGGGCAGGAGCACAGGCCGGAACACCGAAGCCGGTCACAGGAGCGCAGGTGCCGGCGGCTCCAACAACGCCTGTGCAGCGTCTGCCGAAGACAACGGTGCAAGGATTTCCGCCGGTCGATCCGAAGAACTTCACCGCGGCCAGCCCGGATGTAGCGACGGTGAACAGCTTTCTGCATGCGCTATGGGGATACGACGAGAATCGAATATGGAGTGTGGCGGCGATCGAGCCGACGGTGGCGCCGGGAGTAGTGCAGGTGCACGTGTTGGTTTCGGACAAGGTGCAACCGGGCCGGGTAGCGCTAACGACGCTGTTTATTACCCCTGACGGCAAGCACGCGATCGCGGGCGAGGTAGTGAGCTTTGGCGCGCAGCCCTTTGCCGAGACCCGGGCCGTGCTGCAGCAACGGGCCGATGGACCGGCGCGAGGCGCAACCGGGAAACAATTGGAGTTGGTTGAGTTTACGGATTTGCAGTGCCCGACGTGCAAAGCGGCGCACAATACTGTAGATGAGCTGCTGCAGGACTTTCCGGACGCGCACATTGTGTTTGAAGATATGCCCCTGACCGCCGTGCATCCGTTTGCTTTTCAAGCAGCGGCCGTGGGACATTGTGTGCGGCAGGCCAAGGGTGATGCAGCATTTTTCACCTATGTGCGCAAGGTGTATGACACACAGGCTGAGTTGACCAAGGACAAAGCAGAAGCCACGCTGCGGGCTGCGGCGACAGAGGCGGGTGCCGATGCCCCCGCCGTGATGACCTGTGCCGGATCGCCGGCAACGCAGGATGCAGTGAACGCTGTCATCAAGCTGGGAACCGATATCGGTGTGACCAATGTGCCGACCCTGGTGATCAATGGGCGTCCGCTGCCGATAGCTCAAGTTCCTTCTGAAACACTGAAGCGGGTGATTGCGTTTCAAGGGTCGCTGGATGGGCTGACCGTGCGGCAGCAGCCCTCGTTGAAGACGTTGAAATAGGCTGTTTCCTGTCAGGATAGATTTGAATGACACCGCCCCATAGGCTGTGGCGCTTACGAGGTTTTACAGGGCTGATCGCAGCATGTGTCAATGGAAATCATGGGAGCGTACGGCGATATCGGCGGCATGCAAGGGAAGGACGTGTTCGGCTTTGACGTGAACGACTCCGTCCTGATTTTGCACTTTACCGATGACAAGCAGGAACTTTTCGCGTGTGATGAGCAGGCGGTCGCGTTCATATAGATCCGGGTGAACGATGATATTGGCGATGCCGGTTTCATCTTCAAGCGATAGAAAGATGAAGCCGAGTGCGGTGCCGGGGCGTTGGCGAGCGATGACGCAGCCAGCCGCCGTGGCGCGGCGGTTCGCGGGTTGGGCGAGCAGTTCTTTGGCGCTGAACACGCCCGCGGCGCGCAGGTCGGCGCGGCGATACGCCATGGGATGGTGATCGATGGAAAGGCCGGTGCCGGCAAAGTCGGCTACCAGGCGTTCTTCGTCGCGCATTTTTCGGAGCGGCGAGCTTTTTTGCGATGGAGCCTCAGCCGTGCCTGCGTAGATGGGTGTGGTGGTGAGATCAGAGCCTTCCCGCTCACGCTCTGAATCGGTTTCAGGGATGAGGCTCGAGGGACAGCCTACAGGGAGGTCTGGCGTTGCGACTTGCCGGGGTCGCAGGAGAGGACCCACGGGCCGGCTGGCCTGTTCGGCTTGCCAAAGGGCGTCTCGGCGGTGTTCGACCCCGGTGAGTTGATTCAGGGCGCCGATGTGGGCAAGTTGGGTGAGGTCGCGGCGGGTGAGAGAGGGTACGCGGGCGACTAGATCGTCTATATCGCGGAAGGGTTTCGGTGCCACAGACCCTGCTTTTTCCATTCCGGCAGCAGGCTGGCAGGTTCCCTGGTTTTGCGATGAATTTGCCAAGGATGGGGCATCCGCAAACAAAGTGTCCGATGCCGGGGCATGTCTTGCCTGCACGAGAGCGTGTGCGGTGGCCTGCTTCAGACCGCGGGCGTACATGAGTCCGAGGCGCAGCGAAAGCTTGCCATCCGGCTCATGTTCGATGGTGCACTCCCAGCGTGACGTTTGCACATCCACGGGTTTGATACGCAAATGGTGCCGTTGCGCATCTTTGACGATGACCGCAGGCATGTAAAAACCCATAGGCTGATTGTTCAGCATGGCGCAGGTAAAGGCTGCCAGGTAATGCACTTTGAAGTACGCCGAAGCATAGGCGAGCAGGGCGAAGCTGGCGGCGTGCGACTCAGGAAAACCGTACAGCGCGAAGGATTGGATACTGCTCACAATGCCTTCCTGGGTTTCCGTAGAGATGCCTTTGCTGGTCATGCCTGCACGCAGCTTGGCCATGAGCACCCCCATCTTTCCGAAGGAGCGCCGCATACCGACAGCTTTGCGCAGCTCGTCAGCTTCGGCGCCGGAAAAGCCGCCCACGACCATGGCCATGCGAAGCAATTGCTCTTGAAAAAGCGGAACGCCGAGGGTACGGCGGAGGACCGGTTCGAGTTCAGGCGTGGGATAGGTGATCTTTTCCTTGCCTTGCCGGCGACGCATATAGGGGTGCATCATTTTGCCCACGATGGGCCCGGGGCGAATGATGGCAACCTGCACAACCAGGTCATAGAACTCCTTTGGCCGGTTGCGGACGATAGAGATCATCTGGGCGCGACTTTCGACCTGGAACATGCCGATGGTGTCGCCTTCCGTCAACGCTTTGTAGGTGGTCGGATCGTCTTTGGGCAGTTGCCCGAGGTCTTCGGTAACCCCATAATGCGTGGGTACCAGTTCGAGACAGTCTTTGAGCACGGCCATCATGCCGAGGCCGAGGAGGTCGACCTTGACGAGGCCCATATCATTGCAATCTTCTTTATCCCATTGCACAACGGTGCGGCCCACCATGGAGGCACGTTCCAGGGGCACTACCTGGTTGAGCAAGCCTTGGCAGATGACCATGCCGCCGGAGTGCTGGCCGAGATGGCGCGGCAGATTCTGAATGCGTTCGCAGACTTCAAGGTATTTCGCGATGCGTTGGTGGGCGACGTCAAAACCGGCGTGGCGGAACTGGTCGCCGAGGGTTTCCCCTTTTTGCCGCCACTCCCACTGCCCGACGAGCGAAGAAAGGCGGTTCAAGGTGTCGTCTTTGAAGCCGAGGGCTTTGCCGACTTCGCGCGCCGCAGATTTACCCCGATAGGTGATGACGTTGGCGGTCATCGCGGCCCCGAGTTCGCCATAGCGCTGGTAAACGTACTGGATGGCTTGCTCGCGCTTTTCGCCGGAAGGCAGATCGAGATCGATATCGGGCCATTCGTTGCGATTTTCATTGAGGAATCGCTCAAAGAGCAGATCCATGCCGACCGGATCAACGGCGGTGATCCCAAGTGTGTAACAAACAACAGAGTTGGCAGCAGAGCCGCGACCCTGGATGAGGATGCCGTTGTTTTGGCAGTAGCGAACAATATCCCAAACAATGAGGAAATAACCGTCGAAACCAAGCTTTTCAATGAGCGCGAGCTCTTTTTCAGCTTGTTGCCGCGCACGGGCCAGGAGTGCGGGATTCCGTTTGGGGCCGTAGCACGTTTGTATGCCTTCCGCTACCCGACAACGCAGAAACACGGGTGCC
This sequence comes from uncultured Acidobacteriaceae bacterium, assembly GCA_964246645.1. Lineage (GTDB taxonomy): Bacteria > Acidobacteriota > Terriglobia > Terriglobales > Acidobacteriaceae > Granulicella. The sequence goes on along the minus strand of CAXTRN010000101.1, from coordinate 1,159 downwards.
GGCTCGCCGCCGGTTTCGGTGTAGCGTGGAAATTCGTAGCCGAGTTCGCCGAGTTCGAAGGTCAGCCGTTGGGAAAGTAGAATCGTGTTGTCGAGAGCTTCAGGAAGGTCGGCGAAGAGCTTCCGCATGACGCGTGGGCACCGCAGATGACGCTGCGAGTTAACGGCCAGCAGGCGACCGGCGTGTTCGAGTTCCGTGCCGTGGCGAATGGCGGTAAGCACTTCCAGAATTTCACGCTCGTGCTGCTTGGCGTAGCGGACGCCATTGGTGGCGAGTATGGGCAAGCGCAGGGTTTCTGCGAGGCGGAGGGCGGTTTGGTTGCGCCACTCTTCGGCACGCTCGCCATGGCGCTGCAGCTCGACATACACGTTTGCCGGCCCGAAGATGCGAATGAGGCGTTCGAGTTCTTCGCGTCCGGCCGGCTCGCCTCCCCGGGTGAGTGCGGCCGCCAAGGGTCCCTCGTCACCCCCAGTCAGGCAAATGAGTCCAGGGGCAAATTCGGCGAGGTCGTCGAGCTTTGCCATGCCTTCAGCCTTGCCGCGTTCTCGCATTTTGAAGCGGGTGATGAGTTGGCACAGGTTGGCGTACCCAATAAGAGAGGCGCAAAGAAGCGGCAAACGGGCAGGTTCGGGAACATGTGCATGCGGCAGCCAGGTTGGCGGTGTAAGGCGTGGGCCGAAGTCGGCGACGGCAATCTCAGCTCCGATATGCGCTTGCATACTATTTTCTTTGGCATGGAGATGAAAACGCGGAGCGCCATAAACACCGTTGCGGTCGAGCAGCGCCATCGCTGGCATTTCAGCTTCGAAAGCCGCCTGCATGAGATTCTCGGGTGTGGACGAGGCCTCCAGAAAACTAAAGGCACTGGCGGCGTGGAGTTCGACGTAATCAGCGGACATAGTTAAATAGCGAATCGAAAGGGAACGGGGTGGCGCATTTGTTAGTCGTACAAGGCGGTCAGGTGCCATTGCGCTTGTAATAAATCCTGGGTAACTAGGCAAAGAAGACGGCTGCCGTCCGGGGCTGTGGCGGTGATGTCCCATTCTTCCTGGGACCAGGCTTCACCGGACCACCAATGACCGCTGCGCCGCCATGGACCGAAGGCGCGTTCCACGGTGTAGCGGACGCAGCCCACGTGCAATTCGAGCAGGGTAAACGT
>CAXTRN010000100.1:0-12861 GCA_964246645.1 uncultured Acidobacteriaceae bacterium | reverse complement strand
ATGTAGATCCGCAAGATACGCCGTCGTTCCCTGCCATCCAACCGCCAGAAAGGTTGCCCCCATCAATACCGCAGACCAAACCACCATGCTGCCTGCAGCCTTCCAACGCCTCACCAAGAGCCAGTACAGCAGAAAGACACCCGGCGTCACCTTCACCGCGGCGGCGCACGCCATGCACAAACCCGCCCATCCCCACCGCCCGCGCTCCGCCAAAATCAGACCGGCTACCGTAAGAAAAAGAAACAGGGCATGCGTTTGCATTAAAAACATCGCGTACTGAAAAGGCTGAGAAAACCACAATCCAACCAGCACGGTCGCAATCGCCAGCGGATGCAACAATCGCGGCGTCCAGTACCGGCCCACAAAAAACACCACGCCCGCAAGCGAAAACATGGTCAGCACAAGAAAAATCCGTTCAAACACGGCGAAATTCGTCCGGTTACAAAGGGGTTGCAGCGCATACGCCCATAACGGCGTTTGTACGTAGGGATGCAGGTAACCGTGAAAATTCCCCTGCGCGCCCAACCGCTGCCACGTTCCAGTCATGTCTCCTACATCGGCAAAATTGTCGGAATCATGAGTGTAAAGTGCACCGATATTTCCTGTGGCCACCAAACGGCACCCAACATACGATGAGGCTAAATCTTGACCATCGGCGTTCCAGAACACCACCGTACCCGCCGCGATAAATATCGCGAAAAGCACGAGAACCCACACATGCTCTTTCGCCCCGTCGCGGATCCAGATCCCCATACCTGCTCCCACAATACATTGCTCCCGCAGGCGCTCACCCGCTTTCTCTACTGTGTGCCGCTTAAATAGGGTGCCGCGAGTCCGCATCGACGGCACGCGGCACCGCCGCAGTCTCGACCCTCGCATGTCATCAAGGCTGCGTCCCCGCGTTCTGCGCAGCCCACCAGCTTGCGACGCGCTATGCTGAAGCCAGCGCCGGCGGCACTTTCCGTCTCTCGCGAGTCTCACCATGCGCATCGGCTACTTTGGCGGCAGCTTCGACCCCCCTCACAACGGGCATCTCACGGTCGCCCGCGCAGCCCGCGACCGCTTTGCCCTGGATCGCGTCCTGCTCGCCCCCACTGGTCGTCAGCCGTTAAAACCTGACGGTCCCGTGGCTTCTTTCGCCGACCGCCTCCGCATGACCGAACTCCTTTGCGCCGATGAACCTCGCCTGGAAGCCTCCGCCATCGACGCTCCCCGCCCCGACGGCCAACCCAACTACACCGTCGACACCCTGCGCCGCCTGCACGCCCAACTCGCCTCGGCTTCTTCCTCGGTCACTGATGCCGGCAGGGACGCTGCGCTCCCTTCACTCACCCCGCACCTTTTCGCCATCCTCGGCGCCGACGCGTTTCAAGCCTTCCCCCACTGGCGCAACCCCGAAGAACTCCTCCGCCTCGCCGAATGGATCATCGTCAGCCGCCCAGGCACGTCCCAGGCGGCTTTTCAAACTCCGTTTCCCAATCACGGCTTGAGATTACATTTTCTGACTGACATCGCCGAACCGATTAGCGCTACGAAGCTCCGTACCTGCCTCCGGACCGATGAAGACTGCACGCAAACCATGCCGATGCGCGTGCGCGCTTTCATTGAAATGCATCGTCTTTACAGCAGCCTGGCGCCAACGACCAAAACCGAACCGTAGTCGCCTGTTTGCCTCGCCTCACCCGCTCATCTGCTCAGTGATTCGCTTATTTTTGGAGAGCGGAGGTTAGTACCTCCACTTTTTCATAGGTGTTGCCGATCTGACGGAATGCGTTCTCGCTTTTCACAGAAGAATGCCAGTCCTGCTTTGGCCCCAAACGTGCAAGGATCTCTTGCAAGCTTTCACTGCGCAGAACTATTGGAGAGACCCATGCAATTTCATACCTTTCGGCGTACGGCCGTGGGTTTAGCTTTCGCCATATCGATCGGGGGGTCTACTGCACTCGCAGTTGACGTGAACGGCCGCATCCGCGGCACAGTCACCGATCCACAAAATGCCGTTGTGCCGGGCGTCACCGTCACAGCAACGAATCAAGCCACGGGAGTGAAGTTTACGACCGCAACTCAACCAGACGGAGGTTATCTTTTTGGGCAGTTGCCGATCGGAACGTACACCATCACCGTTACGGCTGCGGGTTTTGAAAGCTTCAAGGCGTCCGGGATTGCGATCAACATTGATCAGGAATACGTCGAAGCCGTCCACCTTTCTCTGGGGGAGGCAACCTCCACAGTAGAAGTCGCAGCAGAAAGTGTGCAGGTCAACACGACCGACATGCAGCTGGATAACTATGTCGATAAAACTCAGTTCAGAGAGTTGCCGCTCCTTGGGCGTAATTTCGTTAACCTGGAACAAATAGAGCCTGGGGTGCAAGCATCCAGCGACCGCTTTAGCACTTCGTTCTCGGTGAACGGTTCCCAAAGTCAGCAATCAGAGTTCCTCATCAATGGCGCCGACTCCAATGATCTTCCTTTGAATACTCTCAGCTTCACACCAAATCTTGACGCGTTGCAGCAATTCAACCTGGTTACTGGCCCGCTCAACGCCGAGTACGATCGCAATTCCGGTGCTGTCGTCAGCACTGCCGTGATCCAGGGAACCAACAGCTTTCATGGGGACGCTTTCGAATTCTATCGAGATACCTTTCTTAACACACATAACTACTTTCAGAAAACGAGGCCTATTTACCACCAGAACATATTCGGCGGCACCCTGGGCGGTCCTATCCTGAAGAGTAAGATATTTATTTTCGGCGCCTATCAAGGCACACGCGCCCGTCAGCCCCAGACCGCATATGGAGCGGTAAACGTCCCCTCCGTTGCGCAGGCGAGTGGAAACTTCAGCACAACCACTTTTAGCGCCAACGTCATTCCTGCAAGTCTCACGATTCCTGGTTGCATTGCCGGTGTCGATACCTTCGCGCAGTGTTTCGGTCCAGGCAGATTAAATGGGCAGTTACCGACCGGAGCGATCAATCCCATCTCTGCGGCTCTTCTTAAGCAATATGTGCCCGCAGCCAATAAAGGTACCAACGCCTATGTTTTCAACCCAATCACAACTGCTAGGCAAGATCAGGTTCTTGGGCGCATCGACTTCGATCCGAACACCAAAAACCAGTTCACGTTCGTCGGTATCTACCAGACAAATCCAACGTCCGACGTCATTCCATTCTCGGGAGCAAACTTACCTGGTTTCGGTGATGTCAATCTGAGTCACAATCAGCAGTACACCTTCGATTATGTTCGGCAGGTCAGCAACACCTCGGTAAACGATTTTGCTCTCCACTACACGCGATTCAACTACGGCGCGGTCTCGCCGCAAAATATAGTAGCGCCAAGTTCTCTTGGCTTCGCTATCAATCCGCAAGACACTGCAAACCAGAGCGTTCCCTATATCGGTGTGGCAGGGTTCTTCGCGTTAGGCTTCAGTACCAATGGCCCTCAACCACGCGTCGATTCGACTTACCAAGTCGACGATAATTTTTCCAAAACAATCGGTCATCACAATCTGAAATTTGGATATGACGGACGTCGCTTTAACGTTTCCAACCCGTTTGACGGAAACAACAATGGCAACTACAGCTTCAGCGCCAGCGGCAATCCAGACACCAGCGGCAGCGCCCTGCTGGATTTCGAACTTGGCGCGCCTAAGACCTTCGCGCAGGGAACTGGCAACAACATCATCGCAAAAGCCTTTCTTAACTACGGCTATGCTCAAGATACATGGAAAGCGACCAACTCCCTCACAATCTCTTACGGACTCGGTTACCAGATCGACACGCCGTTGGAAAATCTCCAACATGGAGGAGAAGGCGTAACCTGTTACATCCCTGGTCAGCAGTCGAAGGTTTTTACAACAGCTCCCGTGGGTCTAAGCTTCCCCGGTGATCCCAATTGTAACAACGCAAGTGGCGCTACCACGCGCTACACCGATGTAGGCCCCCGTGTCGGTTTCGCCTACGCACCCGATCTGGGGGTGATCTCTGGCGGGAACATGAAAAAACTTTCCATACGCGGTGGCTACGGCATTTATTACAATCGCGCGGAAGAGGAAACAGCCTTACAGAATCTTTCCGATCCACCGTACGCAGTCACTGCACACGGCGCGAGCGATTATGGAGCGACGAATCCGCAGTTTGCTAATCCTTACGCTGATCTAAACATAGCTGGCCCGGCGGGTGTGCATCCAAATCGTTTTCCCCTTGCCTTTCCAACACCCGGCTCAGCCGTAAGCTTTGCTCCTTTCGAGCCATTTGACATAAGTCAGGCTGCTCCAACTTTCCGCTCCCCTTATTCCGAAAACTTTCAGCTTACCGTGGAGCGAGAGCTTCCTTCTCAGATCGTCGCTCGTGTCAGCTACGTTGGTTCGGTGGGCCGCCACAACCAGATCACCATTGAAGCTAATCCCATCACGGCTGCAGGGCATGCGGCTTGCCTGGCTGATCCTGTGTGCGTCAACAATGCTTCCATCCAAAACTATATCTACCCCACGCATACCCAATATGGTTATGCAGATCCGACAAGCGGTGGCGTAAATAACTTTCCAAGTGTCGGAGAAATTTCGACAGAAGGTTCATCAAGTTACCATTCTCTCCAAGCCAGCCTGGATAAAGGCATGACGCATGGTTTGCAGATTCAAGCGTCTTATACCTTGTCGCATGCTCTGGATAACGGTTCCGGCTTCGAGAATTCCGGATTTGGCGGCTCCCGAGGCTATAACCAGTACCAGCCGTCGCTCAACTACGGAAATTCCGCGTACGATGCGCGGCACCGTTTCGTGCTGGCTCCAATCTACAGCGTTCCGTTCAAGGCAGGCGGTAAACCCTATTCATTCCGCAATCTTGCCGGAGCGGGTTGGCAAATCAGCGCAATTTCCACCTTCGCGACGGGCTTTCCATTCGACATCTCTTACGGTGGAGGCACCTCAAATTCTCTCTACTGCTCCAGTAGTTTCTCGTATTACGCGTGTCCTGACGTGCCGGTGCAAACTGCGCCGTTACAGCGGACAAACCTAAGAACTCCGGACGCCAATGACGGTTTTCCGGACGCCTTCAGCAGTGCCAGCTTCACGGATGAACCCATCGGCTCCTTCGGCAACATCTCTCGTGATCGCTACCATGGACCCGGCATCCTGAACACGAATGTGGTCGTAGCCAAGAACATCCCCTTCTCGAGCGATGGCGGCCGCTACCTCCAACTTCGCTTAGAAAGCGACAATGTTTTCAACCACACGCAGTTTATGCTTCCTGATGGGAACTTTGGTGACGCGACCCCCGCGCAGGGTGGCACCTTCGGTCAAGTCACCAGTGCAGCCCAAGGACGTCAAACGCAACTCGCCGCAAAGATTTACTTTTAAATCCCAATTAGAACAAAGAGCGAGGCGCCTGATGGCGCCTCGCTTGTTTTTGGAGGGTCTTCGTCGAAGATCTGAGCAGCATCGGCGACCTATAATAAGAACTGCATGCCAGACGACCAAAACCAACTTCCGCTCGGCCCCAACGACAACATCATCCCTTCGGCCCAGGACGCCAACTCCAATAACCCACCACCCAGCGGCGGTGGCAGCGGGGACGGCCCCAGCGCGCCCACCGGCCCGGGCGCCCTCGTCATGTTGCCCATCAACATCGACGACGAAATGCGCCGGTCGTACCTCGATTATTCGATGTCGGTCATCATCGGCCGCGCCTTACCCGACGCCCGCGATGGCCTCAAGCCCGTCCACCGCCGCGTCCTTTATGGCATGCAGGAGATGGGGCTCCAGTTCAACAAAAAGTACACCAAGTCGGCCAAGGTCGTCGGCCACGTCATGGGCAACTACCATCCCCACGGCGACGCTGCCATCTACGACACCATGGTCCGGCTCGCGCAGGAGTTCTCCTTGCGCTATCCGCTCGTGGACGGCCAAGGCAACTTCGGCTCCGTCGACGGCGATCCACCCGCGGCGATGCGCTACACGGAGTCGCGCCTCACGCGCTTGTCCTCCGAAATGCTGGCCGATATCGACTCCGAGACCGTCGATTTCGTTCCCAACTACGACGAATCCACCTCAGAACCCTCCGTCCTGCCGGCCCGCATCCCGAACCTCATCGTCAACGGCAGCACCGGGATTGCCGTCGGCATGGCGACCAACATCCCGCCGCACAACCTCACCGAGGTCCTCAACGCCACCATCGCCCTCCTCACCCAGGGCAAACGTGCGGAAGGCGACCACCGCACCCAGGGCGACATCGATCTCGCCCTCGTTCTCCAGCACGTGAAAGGCCCCGACTTCCCCACCGGCGGCTATCTGTACGGCCGCGGCAACCTCGCCCAAACCTATCGCACCGGCCGTGGCCGCTTCATGATGCGCGCCAAGTGCGGTCTCGAGCCGATCCTTCCTCTAAGCGGCGGTCGCCAGGCCATCATCGTCACCGAGATCCCCTATCAGGTCAATAAGTCCAACCTCATCAAGCGCATCGCCGAAATCGTCAACGAAAAGATCGTCGACGACATCTCCGACGTGCGCGACGAGTCCGACCGCGACGGCATGCGCATCGTCATCGAGCTCAAGCGCGGCGCCCAGCACGAGATTGTCCTCAACCAGCTCTACAAAAATACGCAAATGCAGGAAAGCTTCTCCATGATCTTCCTGGCCGTCCTTAACGGCCAGCCCAAGGAGCTTCCCCTCCACGAGGCTATCCACGCCTTTATCGATCACCGCATCGATGTTGTCCGCCGCCGCACCGCCTTTCTCCTCGGCAAGGCCCGCGATCGCGAGCACACCCTCCTCGGCCTCCAGATCGCCGTCGATAACCTCGACTCCGTCATCCGCATCGTCCGGCAGTCCAATTCCCGTGCCGACGCCCGCGAGAATCTCTTCTCCTTTTTCTCCAATCGACGGATTACCCTCCGCGGTACCGAAATCACGGGCATCACGCTCGATCCCGCCAAGTACTCTATCGACCTTTCCGGCGGAAACTTGAGTGCTCAGCTCGCGAACAATAGCGGCGGCACCTTAATTCTTTCGTATCGTCAAATCGACGCCATCCTTGAGCTGCAGCTTTATCGCCTGACCCAGCTTTCCATCGACGAGCTCCTCAACGAGCTCCGCGCCGTTCGCGAAAACATCGCCGAGTTCGAGTCCATCCTCGCCTCGCAGCCCAAACTCCGCAGCGTCATCCAGAAAGAGCTCGAAGAAGTCCGCGACCGCTACGGCGACGAACGCCGCACCGTCATCATCGACGAGGCCAATGAGCTCACCCTCGAAGACCTCATCGCCGACGAACAGGTCGCCGTCACCGTCTCCAATACCGGCTACCTCAAGCGCACGCCCATTTCCACCTACCGGCAGCAACGCCGTGGTGGCACCGGCCGGCTCGGCATGAAGACCCGCGAAGAAGACTTCGTCGCCCAGCTCATCATCGATTCCACCCACGCTTATCTGCTCTGTTTCACCAATTCCGGCCGCGTCTACTGGCTCAAGGTCTACGAGATCCCCGACGTCGGCGCCACCGGCAAAGGTAAAGCCATGGCCTCGCTCGTCGACCTCCAGCCCGGCGAAAAGGTCGTCACCATCCTCCCCGTCCGCGACCTCGCCCAGGAGGACCGGTTTGTGCTGTTTGCGACGCGCAACGGCACCGTTAAAAAGTCCGCACTCCGCGACTTTTCCAACGTCATGGCCCGCGGCATCATCGCCATCGGCATCGATAAGGACGACGAACTCATCACCGCCCGCCTCACCGACGGCGAACAGGTCATCTTCCTCGCCACCCACGACGGCATGGCCATCCGCTTCGACGAGCGCGACCTCCGCGCGATGGGTCGACCAGCATTTGGCAACCGCGGCATTTCCCTGAAGAAGGGGGACTACGTCATCGGTGCCGCCGTCACCCCCTCACCCGAAGCCCGCAACCGTCAGCGCCTCGAAAAAGCCGCCGAAAAGGGCCTTAAGGATCAGGTCGAATCCGTCCTCGACGAAGCCGGCCTCACCCTTCCCGCTTCCACTGATCGGTCATCTCGACCGGAGTCCGCGTCCTTCGCGGACGGAGCGGAGAGACCTGCAGTTGACGCGCCCCAGATCTCCGACCTCGGCCATCGCCCCAACACTCCCGACGGCCAGGAAGTTCTCGGCTCCGATGCCCCCGCCATCTCCGAAGAAGCCGCCGCCAAACTCGAAAAACTCGACAAGCAGCTCGGCCTTACCCCCTGCCTCATCCTCACCGTCTCGGAAAACGGCTTCGGCAAGCGCACCGACGTTGACATGTACCGCCTCCAGACCCGCGGCGGCAAGGGCGTGATCAACATGCGCACCACCCCCAAAATCGGCAAAGTCACCAGCATTCAGCTTGTCGACGACACCACCGAAATGATGGTCATCTCGCAGTTCGGCAAGATCATCCGCATCGACACCAAGCAGGTCCGCGCCGCCGGCCGCGCCACCATGGGCGTCAAGCTCCTCGACCTCGACACCGGCGACAAGGTAGCCTCAGCCACCGTCATCCCCCCAGAAGACCCCAAACCCACCACCGAAGGCGGTGCATTGCTGCAGTAGTTTTGCATGATCCAGTTACCGGGTGCATGTGCATGGAGATTTATCTCGACACATGCGCCCTCAACCGCCTTACGGACGACCAATCCCAAACACGTATCCGGGACGAGGCGCAGGCCGTAGCTCGTATCCTCGACCTCGTCACGAGCGCTGACCTCCTCTGGATTGCGAGCGATCTGCTTCGTGAAGAGCTCAGTGTCAACCCACACATTGGGAATCGCAATATTTCGCTTGCATTTCTAAACCTGGCTTCGACCTTCGTCACGACCGGCCTCAAAGCTCGACAGCGCGCGCGATCCCTCCAGGATGAAGGCTTCGGAGCGCACGATGCTCTTCACCTTGCGCTAGCAGAGCAGGCCGGTGCTGCTTACCTGTTCACCGTCGACGATCGACTCCTGAACCGCTCCGCGACCCTCACGGCGAGTATCGAACGACGGTCCTCAATCCGCTAGAATGGGTACACAGGAGACACTTATGGCTGCTCAAGTCGTGACAACCGAAATGACAGACCAACAGCTCCAGCAACACGCCTTCAAGGTGCTCGCCAAGGAACTTGGTTTAGGCGGGCTGGCTCGGTTCATTCGCCTCAACCTGTCCGGCAAAGGCGACTACACCGCCGAGCGTCAGAAGTGGCAGTCTGGTCTCACAGTGGACGACATCCTCCGAAACCTCGACGCGCACCATGCGAAACCTTTGGCGCAAGAGTAACAACTCTCATTCGATGTGTTCATCCGACACCAAGCCGGTCCGCGCCACAAAAGGCGTCAAGCTCCTCAACCTCGACCCCGACGACAAGGTAGCCAGCACCGCCGTAATTCCCTCCGAAGACAAACCCACCACCGAAGGCGGTACGTTGCTGCAATAGTCGATGGAATTCTGTTGTCACTCTCGAAGAGAGTTTGCGGTTACGTCACAGGCTGCAGTCTCAACATCTTCGAGAAAATGAACTACGAGACGGCTTCGTGTGACTATCTACCTCGATACATGTGCCCTCAACCGCCTTATGGACGATCTCACCCAGCCACGCATCCGTCGCGAGGCGGACGCAGTCGCCCGAATACTCATAGAGGCCTTCGCCGGCGAGATCTCCTGGATTTCCAGCACCGTACTCAGACATGAACTCTCGAACAACCCCGACCCCATCCGCAGACAGGACGCTCTCAGCCTTTTCGCGAACGCCACATCCATGGTGGCAGCAAACGAGCGAACCGCAGCCAGGGCAGCCTACCTGATCCAATATGGAACTGTGCTTCCCTGAGAACCCGCATTCCGCTCGCATATAGCAAAAGACCTATGCTCTCGCACAGGTCTTTTGCTGTCGCTACACATTCACAAAACCGTCGATCCTACTGCACGGTGAGAGTGAAATGTGCCGAGGTATTAATCGAATTGTTGACAGAATCCCGTCCCGAAAGACTCAAGTTGTAGACGACGGTGCTCACGGGAGTCGGACTCCCCGGAGTACTGGAGGAACTTGCCGGTGAGCCACCACAGCCGCTCAAACCAACCAAAAGTCCGAAAAAGAGGAAAGGTGTGAACAGGCGGAGCACTCGCAATTTATGTGTACGTCTCCCAAGAACACTGCAACAGAGGAGGCCGCCAGCCAAGCTATCGAGCATCTGCCCGTACCATGGGGTAACACCAGGCGTATTCCTGGAAATAATTTTGTTGATAGGTCCGGAACCCATCTTTACCTGCGGTAGAGCCGAGTTGCAGGCCAAACCAACGCCGATCGTGAGCTTTGCCGTAGTAACTCCATTCACGGGACCACTTGTGATTCGGTAGCAGGCATTGAGCGCAGTGGCAGTGGTCGATGCTGATGTCGCGGTCAGAGACCAGACCACCCGACCGCTATAGCCGCCACTTGGCGTCAGGGTCACGGGTTCACTGCCCGTCGATCCATTCGCGATGCTTAAGTTCCCTGCTGCAAGGACAAAATTCCCTGTAGCCTGAACATTTCCAACCAGAGTGGAAGCGGTGGCGAGCGAGGGCGCATAGGTGGCATCCCCGCTATAAACAACCCGCAGCAAGTGAGAGCCCGGCGTGGAAGGAGCGACAAAGTTATATGTGGTTTCCGCGCCTTCCCCTGCGAATCTGGAAGGCATCAACCCCAAACCGGAAGCGACGACCGACCCATCCACCAGTACGGTCAGAGTGCCCGTCGGCAGTATTGCGGATGGATAGTATCCCATTGAACCGACCGAAATATCCACGGACGTCGTGCTGCCCGGAGCGGTTGTGTACTGCGGTCCTTGCAGGACGACACTTGACGCAAGCAGAGAGGCATTTGGCGACGCGGGCCACGCCTGGATCAGCGCTCCCAGGTCCACACTGCCCAAACCAGTAGCTTCGTCGTAGCCCACCGTCGCGCCGTATCCTGACTGCCCCTGTGTGCTGCAGTTTGCCCCTGCGGCACTACAAGCCGTGGTGCCAGCTTGAATGTCGTGGAAAGCCGCCGCGTAGGTGGCCGGATTGGCGGCCAAGCCATACAGCACCGGATTCACATTGCCTTGGCCGAACGACTTTTCCACCTGGTTGATTACGGCCAGCATCGCTGCGAAGGTGGGTGCCGCAAAACTCGTTCCGCCTGCCAGCGTATAGTTCCCGTTACTTCCTCGCAATCCGGATGTGCAAGCTTGTGAATCGTCAGACGTACAGAATAAAAAGCCCGGACTTTCGATGGAAGACTGTAACGCTACATCTGGCTGCACCCGGAAATTCCCGACAGGCAGACCCGGAACGCCGGTCTGCCATGTCGGCCTTGGAAACACGGTGCTGGTGCCTCCACCGCCCGCAGCGAGCACCCCAATCGCAGCGTCCTCATTCCACACGGTTTCCGGCACATAAGAAAGCAGGGAATGGTTAACGTCCGAGGTCGTTGCGCTCGTCCAATACGTGCTGTTCCCTGCAGAAAAGGTGCCCGGCGCCATTTGCGTTCCGCCGACAGAGGTGAAAGCAGGACTGTCCGCCGGAAAGCCCACAGCCAGACTCTGTATCTGTGCATTGGTTAAACCGGAAGCAGTGCTGTAATCGGCACAGCCCGTGGACCCAGTATCTCCTGCCGCCGCGACGAGCGTCTGGCCTTGCGCTGTGGCCTGGGCGAAAAGAGCACTACTTTGAGCAATGTCATTGGAATCGAGCAGCAGTTCACAACTCGAGTAGCTCAGGCTGAGTACTGGACTAATGTCCATATCGATTGCATAGGCCAGGGAATCGAAAACGTTGTAATGGGCATTTGCTCCCACGTACACCAGAAAAACCTGAGCCCCTGGCGCTACTCCTCCTGCGTACTCGACGTCCAGCTCCGACTCTCTCTGGTCACCCGGTGAGACCGCCTGTACGCCGGAGTTTGGCACAAGCACAGCCGTGGCCCCAAAACGTTGCAGACCGAGTGTTCTCTGAAAATTTAGTACCGCCGAACCGATATCGACGTACGACTGGCCCATCACCGCAACACTCTGTCCTCCACCCGTGATATAGCTCTGCGCAAGTGTATGCATGTCATACATGGTGACCAGGTCGTCCGGTGTGAGATAGTGCGCCTGAGAAGCGACCGACGTGAACGCGGGCACAGGTTTATGCCCCACTGTCACGTTTGGCTTGGGGCGAAAATCCGTGAGGTGCAGCACTGCCAATGTGATTCCCGCGAGGTCTGCAGGCAGCTGAAGATCGGCTTGCGGGGCCATGTGCAGCTCTCCATTCGCCGTGGCGTACCGGTGTAATTCAGTTCCAAATGCGGCATGGATTTGAGCAGCAGTACCTGAAAAGGTGATCCGGTCGCGGCTCCGTGAGATACCGTCTATAGAGAACCCGTGCGAAAGCAGCCATGTCTGTGTTTTCGTAAGGTCCTCGTCCGCCAACCCGAATCGCGTCCCAAAACCATCCGGTGTCAGCCATTGGTGATACAAGGGCGATTTCGGGTCCTGTTGCGCGAGCAGCAGTTCCTGCAAAGCTGCTTCCTGCTCCGCGGAATGTTGAAGGACTAACGTAAGCCCGGAAACAACTTCGCTCCCATTGACTGCACCCTGGTCCTCGCTGTCACGTAGCCGTATGCCACGAGAGCCAGCGAACGTGACACGGCTGCCATCACGGATTTCCGTTTTCAACCGCGGCTCAACATGCTGTGCGACACAGCAGGAAGTAGAAGAAGCAAGCACCCAGGCAAAGAGAAGGCATTGGATTGCACGGGTGCACAATCCGCATGAGGCTGCACATTGTGCCCGAACCCATCGGGCCCAATTCTCCTTAATGGCCTCCAGCGTCGCCAAGCTACCGGAAGAGAGGCGGTCACGGCTGATCCGTATGAGACGAGCCGACGTTACGAACCAGACGCAGGA
>CAXTRN010000099.1:1969-13270 GCA_964246645.1 uncultured Acidobacteriaceae bacterium | reverse complement strand
GAATGGACCCAGGGACGCCGTTCACTGAAACGGAAATTCCCACCGCACTCGATGGGATCAAGCAATCGCTGGCGGAAAACGGGTACTACCAGCCGGTGGTCAATATCGCCACACAAACGGACCGGGAAGGCGAGCAGGTGGACGTCGCGATTACCGTCGAGATCGGCCCACAGGCCCGCATCGGCAAGGTCGCGGTTACCGGCAAAGATCCCGGCATTTCGCCAACGGACTTCCGCAAAAAAGGGGGCCTGAACTGTTCGCGGCTCGTGCTTCTATTTGAAAAAGGCTGCGAGCCCAAGGTAACGCGTGAAACGGCCGGCAACGCCCTTTCCGGGGTACGTTCGTTTTATCTGAAGAACAACCGCCTCGAAGGCACAATCAGCCTGCAAAAGCAGACCTACCAGCCGCCGCAGAAACAGTTGAACTATGACTTCCTTGCCGAACAAGGGCCGATCGTCAAGGTTGTCATCAATGGCATCAAGGTTTCGACTGCTCGGAAAAAGCTGCTGGTGCCGGTGTATGAGGAAGGCGCCGTCGATAACGATCTCTTGAACGAAGGCGCCTTCAATATTCGCGACTTCGCGCAGCAGCAGGGCTATTTCGAGGTGCAGGACAGCGTCAAGCTGCTCGGAGCGGGTACCCGCGACGTCACCGTGCAGTACGATGTTGTTCCCGGCTTGCGGCACAGTGTCACCGCCGTCACCCTCGCCGGCAATCATTATTTCGACTCCGAAACATTGGAAGAACGGTTGCGAGTCAAAAAGGCCAGCCTGTATGTGCGCAACGGCACCTACAGCCGTCAGTTGGTTGATGCCGATAGCAACTCCATCCAGGCGCTTTACCGCGCCAGCGGGTTTCTAAAGGCCAAAGTCACTTCATCGGTAAACGACGTGCGGAAAAAGACCAAAAAGGGCAAGGAAGTCGCCGAAATCGAGGTTGCCTACCATATCGAGGAGGGGCCGCAGGAGAAGTTTGGCGAGGTTGCGCTGGCAGGGGTCGATGCCGCACGCGAAGCCACAATTCATTCGCTCGTCAGTTCGGAATCGGACCAGCCGTTCGGCCTTATCACCCTGTCCAATGACCGCGATGCCATTCTGAGTTGGTACCTGTCGCACGGCTTCGACCACGCGCAGGTTGAGGTCGAACAAAAGGTGGAAGCGGACGATGCCACGCGCACCGACGTCACGCTGAACGTCGTGGAAGGGCAGCCGGTCAAGATCGATCATGTGCTGCTTTCGGGTCTCGACCACACGAAACGCTCGGTGGTAGATCAGCGCGTGGAGGTGCATGCCGGCGATCCGCTCGATCAGGCGGCGCTGCTGCAGACGCAGCGAAACCTGTACAACCTGGCGCTTTTCAACGAGGTGGACACGGCTGTCCAGAACCCGCAGGGTGGGGCTCTTGAAAAGAATGTGCTCGTGCAGATCACCGAGGCCAAACGCTGGGATGTCACCTATGGTTTCGGTTTTGAAACACAGTTGAATCAGCCGGGCGTCATTCCCGGACAAACGCGTGGTCAAACCGCCGCACAAAATGGCCAGGCTGGGGCCAGCCCGCGTGTTTCGCTCGATGTGTCGCGCATCAACTTCCGTGGCACCCAACAATCGCTCACCCTGCACACCGCTTATGGTTTGCTCGAGCAGATCGCGCAGCTAAGCTTTAACAACCCTTACTTCCTCAACAACCCTGCATTGACGGCGACCATCTCCGGCGGCTATTCCAACGTGCAGAACATCACGACCTTTCAGGCGAAAACCCTACAGGGTGACTTCCGCGTTTCGCAACGGGTCAAGCTCGCCGACACCTTTATCTACGACTTCCAGTACCGCCGAATTAGCGTAAACGCGAACAGCCTGGAGATTTCTCCCAACCTGATCCCGCAGTTGTCGCAGCCCGTGCGCGTGGGTGGCCCAAGCGTTACCTGGTTCCACGACACCCGCGATCCGAGTCCCCTGAACAGCACCCGCGGTCAGTACATCTCCGTGTCCGACTTCTTTGCGAGCTCAAAGTTCGGCTCGCAAACCAACTTCAATCGGCTCGACACGTCGCAGGCGACCTATTACACCTGGGGCAAGCGCCACAAATATACCTTTGCGCGCAACCTGCGTGTTGGTTTTGAAAACATCTTCGGCAACGCCATGAACGGCACCGCCGGCGCGGTAGGCATCACCAACTGCCTCGGCACGCTAGCCACCACCAATGCCACCTGTAATCCGATTCCGCTGCCGGAGCGCATGTATGCCGGCGGTGCGACCTCGCATCGTGGCTTCGGGATTAACGATGCCGGCCCGCGCGACCTGACCACGGGGTACCCGGTTGGCGGTTCCGGCGTGGTCGTCAACACCTTTGAACTGCGGCTGCCGCCCACAACACTGCCCTATGTCGGCGATAGCGTTTCGTTTGTTCTGTTTCACGACATGGGTAATGTTTTCCGCTATCCGGGCGATATGTTCACCAGCATCAAGAACTTTCGTCAGCCGAATCAGGAAACCTGCCGCAATGTCACCGTGCCAGCCGGCGTGCCGCCCGCGAATGCGACCGGAACCTGCAACTTCAACTACTACTCCCATGCCGTGGGGTTAGGCGTTCGATACAACACCCCCGTGGGGCCTATCCGTTTGGATCTGGCCTATAACCTCAACCCGCCAACCTACCCGGTGTTTGACGACTACACCACCAGTCCGCCCTATGTGGGCCAGGCCGGCCATTTTCAGTTCTTCTTCAGCATTGGACAAGCGTTTTAAACGTATGCGGTTGCGCCCCCAATCCGTTTTCTTGCACCTGGCCGGACCGGCATTCACGCTTGCGGTTTCCGCGCTGGGGTGTGCAGGCGTTCTGCATGCGCAGGCCGCCTCGCAGGCGCAATCCACCCCGAACACGGTGCCCGTGCCGAAAGCCACGCCGTCCATGATGCCCGAAGAGCCGGGGACAGAGATCGACCGCGTCATCGCCATCGTGAATGGGGAGGTCGTGCTCGATTCCGATGTGGACGAAGAGCACCGGTTCGAGGCGATCCAGCCCTACCCCAATGAAGCCGGGCCGCCGCCCCGTGATCTTGAGATCGAGCGTTTGGTGAATCGCGCCCTGATCTTGCAACAGGCCAAACTGCAGGTCGATGAAACCATCTCCGACGCAGATGCGGTCAAGGAGATCGATACACTACGCACGTCGCTGCCGGCCTGCAAGGCGTTCCATTGCACCACCGAAGCCGGTTGGGACCGTTTTCTGGCGTCCAACGGCTTTTCCCCGGCGGAGTTTCAATACCGCTGGAAGCAGCGCATGGAAGTGCTGACCTTCATTCAGGAGCGCTTCGGCGCGGGTACGTCTGTTTCGGGAGCCCAGGTACGGGAGTTCTACCAGAACACCATGCTTCCGCAGTATCGCAAAGCGCACGCAAAACCGGCGCCGCTCGCCGCTGTTGAAGGCCGCATCCGGGAAATCCTTTCGCATCAGCAGGTGTCCAATCTATTGCGGGATTGGCTGCAAAGCCTACGCGCGCAGGGCTCGATCACCGTTCTGCATCCGGGGGAGGAAGCGCCTTGAGCCAGATTCCACCGGACGCAACACAGAACTCCTTTGCGGCCTCGCAAGGGGGCGCTTCGTCGCGCGGCACCCGTCCGCCATCGCCCCAACGGCATCGTCTTCTACGCATTCTTGCGTGGAGCCTGGGGTCGCTTCTTCTTCTGCTCGCCACCGTAGCTGTAGGGCTCACCTGGTACACCACAACGCCTGATTTTCAGCGCAGGGTAGGCACACAGGTCAAAAGCGTTCTCGAAGATTCCACCGGCGGCCGGGTGGATCTGGGTCATATCGGCGTCGATTTATGGCATCTCGCCATCGAAATCGACGGCCTGGTCATTCATGGCACGGAAGGCCCCGGGGAAGCGCCATACCTTTCCGCGTCCAAAATCCTTGTCCGGCTCAAGCTCAACACCGTCATCTCGCACACGGTGGGGAAAGGCGCGCAATCGCGCATCGGGCTTAATCTGCTGCGCGTGGAGCAGCCGCATGCGCACCTGATCATCGACAAGGATGGAAAAACCAACCAGCCCGTTCCGAAGCATCCGAGCACGAGCACGGAACCCATTCAGGATTCGCTGCTGGATCTCCAGGCCAAACAGGTCGAGATCGCCGACGGGCTGGTGCTGGTCAACGATCGCCCCATCCCCTTTGAAGCGGCGGCCCGCAATCTGAATGCAGAGGTGAAGTACCTTTCCGCAACCGATCGCTACGGTATTACGGTCGACCTTGCCGATCTTGAAACCCACATGGCGCAGCAGCCCCTGGAACAGTCCAAACTGCATCTGCAATTGGAGCTTGGCCGCAACGTGGCGGCGCTGCAAAACTTCGATTTTTATACCGGAGGAAACACACACCTCGCTGCCAATGCGCTAATCCAGAACTTCGCGCATCCGGAGTGGCAGGCAGCCGTAAACGGTGGCATCAACCTAAAACAGCTGGGGTATCTGGCCGGTGTAGAGGGTTTCACCTCAGGGATGGTGGGTCTTGACATCCATGGCCGCAACTGCGGCACGACGCCCCAAACAGCGCAAACAGTAACGCCAGCCGCTGCTCAGAAAAAGCCTTCTCCTACTTCCCAGGCCCAGTTGCCGCCGGATCCGAATTGCACTGCCGGTTACTTGCTGGTGGGCAATGTAAAAGCGCAGGACGCAGGTTACAGCACCGCCGATGTGCACCTCCATGACGTGAACGCCGGAGCGCAACTGCGGGTTACGCCGACCGAGCTGCTTTTCAGCACGCTTACGGGTTACTTGCCCGGGGGTGGGTCACTGGCAGGTGAGCTGAAAATCGAGAACTGGCTGGGTGAGGTGCCGCCGAGTGCGCCTGCAGCCTCGCCGACAACCGTTGCCGCGGCGAAAACAGCCAACAATACGGCCAAGAACGTCGGGGCAGCGCCGCCAGTTTCCTCCGTGACCCTCACACCCGTGCAACGGGCGCATGCCTTTGCGAAAGTCACGCTGAAGGGCATTACGCTGCGCACAATTTTGGAAATCACCGCTTCCAAAAAAGTGGGGGATCTCGGTTTAGACACGCAGATGAGCGGCCCGCTCACGGCCGAATGGGGCGGCCCTGTGACGAACCTCGCCGACTCGGTGCAGGTCGGCGCGGACCTGACCCTGACGCCCTTTGGCGAACGCCGGCGCGGCACGGCCAATGTGCCGGTCACCGGGCGCCTGGTCGCGCACTACGATGGGCGCACCGAAGTGGTCAACCTCCAGCAGGTTAACCTGCACACCCCCGGCACCTCGCTGGTTGCCAGCGGCGTCCTGGGGATCAACCGCGGCGATCCCCTCACCAATCTCGCGCTCAATCTACAGGCCCAAGATCTGAGCGAATTCGATCGCACGTTGCAGGAGCTGGGTGTTTCAGCCAACGGAAAAAAGGGAACCGCGGCACTGCCGGTGGTGTTGCACGGGTCATTGGCCTTCAACGGCACCGCCAAAGGCGCCATTCGCAATATCGACGTCAAAGGCCATCTCGCCGCCAATGCCATCGAAGTCAAGCTCGGCACCACGACAGATGTTCAGCTAGATTCCGTGGTCGCCGATGCCGAGTACGCGCCCGACCAGGGCATCGCGGTCGCGGGGTCGACCATCACGCGCGGAACGGCCGTGCTGAACGTGGCTGGAAGCTTCCGTCCACACCGGGTCGTGTCGCGCCGCGGCGTGGTTTCCTACAACTGGGACAACGACACGGCCGTCAATGCGACGGTCAAGCTGGTCAACGCACAAATTCCCGATCTGCTGCAGATCGCCGGGCAACAGAATAAAGTGCAGCTTACCGGCACGGCCAATATCAACGCCCATGCAGTGGGAACGCTCGGCAATCTCAGCGGAGCCGGCAATGTGACCTTCAGCAACGGCGTCGCCTACGGTGAGGGCTACCAGACGATCTCGGTCGACGCGAATGTGCAAGGGCAGCAGATCAACGCGACCCGGCTGCTGGTGCAGGCGCATGGTATGCAGGTCACAGGTTCGGGCGGCTACAACCTGGCGAGCAAGCGAATCCAGGCACAGCTTTCAGGGCAGAACCTCCGGTTGTCGCGATTCGATCTCGTGCAAAAAGCCGACCTGGGCGCCGATGCCGTACTGAGTTTCAGCGCCAGCGCGAACGGGACGGCAGAACAGCCGAATTTGAAAGCGCAGCTGAATCTGGCAGACGTTTCTGCTGAAGGCAAGGCGCTTGGACAACTGAATGCGACCGCCTACAGCACCGGATCTACGGTCTTCTACGACGTGCATTCAGCTTTGGTGGGAGCAGAAATAACCGCGAATGGGCAAACAGGGCTCACCGGCGACTACCAGACGCAAGCCAAACTGACCCTTTCCGGCGTTGATGTCGCAAAGGCGGTCGCCCTGTTTGCGCCGGGATCAACGAACGCCACCTCGAACATTGCCGGCACGATTACGGTGAACGGACCGGCCGCTAAACCGCAAGCACTCACCGCAGACGCAAACTTCTCGAGCTTTACGGTGAGCGCGCAAGGGGTAACGCTCAAAGAAACCGAACCGATTCGGGTCAGCTTACGAAACGGAACGGCTACGGTGGATTCATTGCACATCGCCGGTCCCGATACAGACCTCCGCGCCCGCGGGGATGTCGTTGTTTTCGGTGATGCCAACCCGCTCGGGGGAGCGCTGCATCTTCGCGCCGATGGCGATATCAATCTCGCGATTGCGCATCTGGTTGACCCGCAACTGATCACCTCCGGCAAGGTTTCCTTTCGTGTTGGCGTCGAAGGGCGTATCAAGCAGCCGGAGTTCCAGGGCAGAGTTAATTTCGAAAACGCCAATCTCGCCCTTGATGGCGTCCCGAATGGGTTGAGCAACATTACCGGCAGCATGGTCTTTAACGAAAATCGCCTGGAAGTTGAAAACATCAGCGGCACCTCCGGCGGCGGCAAGGTAACGCTCAAGGGATATATCGGTTACCAGAAGGGAATTTTTTCTGACCTGACTGCCTCGGTGGATACGGTGCGCATCCGCTACGCCGGGTTGAGTTCGACGGCGAATGCGACCATTCGCCTCCAGGGCGGGCAGCAGGCACTGTTCTTATCCGGGAACGTGCAGATTACCCGTTTCGGTGTTGGCGCTGATGTTGATTTCGCGCAGTTTGCCGGCACCGGCGGCGTTTCTGTTCCACCGGATCCCACGTCCATTCTGAATAAAATCCGCATGGACATCCATGTGACCAGCGCCCCGCAACTGGATTTCCAAAATTCCTATGCGAAGATCGCGGGTACGGTCGACCTGAATGTGCGTGGCACCTTGGCTGTTCCGAGCGTTTTGGGCACCATCCGCATCACCGATGGCAGCGCCACCTTCGCCGGCACAAATTACGAATTGGAACGCGGCGTCATTTATTTCTCGAATCCTGTGCGCATCAATCCGACGATCGACCTGGATGTGACCACACATATCGAAAACTACGACATTACAGTAGGCGTGCACGGGGACACGACCAACCTGAAGCCGACCTACCGGTCGTCGCCGCCGCTGACCGAGGCCGACATTTTCAATCTGCTGGCGCTTGGCAAAACGCAGGAAGAATCGCAGCTTTCAACTCAACAGGCAACGCAGGCCGGAACCGATCCGACCACCAGCGCCATCCTGAGCGGGGCTCTGAATGCGACTGTTTCCAGCCGGGTCGGCAAACTTTTCGGTGCCGGCTCGGTCAAAATCGACCCTGCATTTGTGGGCACATTGGGGAACTCGACGGCACGTATCACGGTGCAGGAACCGCTCAGCAAGCAGCTCACGCTGGTATTTGCTACCAATGTGAATGAGTCCGCGCAGCAGTTGATTCAAGTGCAATACCAGATCAGCGAGAACACCTCGCTGGTCGCCACACGGGACGAATCGGGCGTGTTCTCGATCGTATACAAGCTGCGGAAGCGCTACCGGTAGACCGATCCGGAGGATGGCGCTTGCGTGCCCGCTCAAGCGCCCGCGTCTAAACTGGACAGGACTTGCGTGAAGGCGAGCCGGCGTTTCAGCATCAGGATGGCAAGGCCTATGGAACGAGTGCTGCACAACACGCGCACCACGCTGGAAATGATTAAGTGGGAGCACTCGATCTTTGCGCTGCCATTCGCCCTCACCGCGGCGGTGCTGGCTGCGCACGGCTGGCCATCGTTTCGTGCCTCGTTTTGGATACTGGTTTGTATGGTGAGCGCGCGCTCCGCAGCCATGGCTTTCAACCGGCTCGTGGACGCGGACCTGGACGCAGCAAATCCACGAACCGCAATGCGTGCATTGCCTGCGGGAACGCTGAGCCGCGGATTCGTCACGGCATTTACCGTTGTTTCCGCGGCAGTTTTTCTCCTGGGCGCCGCGATGCTCAATCGCCTCACCCTTGTGCTGGCACCGGTGGCTCTGGCCGTTGTGCTGTTGTACAGCTTCATGAAGCGGATTACCCGCTGGTCGCACCTGGCACTCGGCTTGGCGCTCGGCATTGCGCCGGCTGCCGCCTGGATCGCCGTGCAGGGCCGGCTTAACGCGCGCATTCTGCTCTTGACCCTTATCGTTTTATTGTGGGTGGGCGGCTTCGATGTTTTGTACGCCTGTCAGGACTTTGCGCACGACCGAACGGTGGGATTACACAGCATTCCACAAGCCTTCGGTCTTGTAGGAGCGTTCTGGATTGCACGTGGCATGCATCTGGCGACAGCGGTGCTTTTGCTGGTTTTTACGCATATCTTCAGCCTCGGGCCGATTGCGTTCGTCGGCATGGGCGTTGTGATCATGCTACTTGCGTACGAGCACTCCATTATCAGACCGGATGATCTACGTCGTATGAACGCCGCCTTTTTCACCCTGAACGGCATCATTTCCATCGTGTTTTTTCTTTCGGTGACGCTGGATGTCCTGTTTCGGCGATGACTGAAACCGTTTGAAACGGGTTGACCGCTGACGCAAGGGGCAAAGCAAAAGGGTCGCGATTTGCGACCCTTCTGCTTTGCAGAATAATGTGGAATCTTGCCCGAGTTTTACTTTTTGAAGTCGTTGGCTGCCTGTTGAACGTGGCTTTTTACGTTTGCAGCCGCATTCGATAGGTCCTGGCGAAGATCGTGCGCCTGGGCATCGGCTGCCGGCTTGTTTTGCGAGCCGGTGTCGTGAACGGCTTCTTTTACCGAGCCCCAGGATTGTTCTGCGTCGCCTTTCACCTGCTGCGCGGCTCCGTGGTTTGCGACCGATTGATCGCCGGTTGCCTCGCCGACGGCCTGCTTGGCTTTTCCTGCAAGTTCGTCGAACTTGCCTTTGATGGTGCTATCGCTGATGCTCATAGGACCTTTCTGTATGTGCGCAACAATGACCAATGGTTCCGCGAACACATCGATGCCGAGACATCTGTTTTGGATGTCAGGGTGTCCGGGATTGGGAGTGCTAGACGCGCCGTCCGGCGAACAGGTTATAAATCAACGAGATAAGAGCCAAGACCAATACAATGTGGATCAGACCGCCGGCGATGTGAAGAGCAAAACCGCCGCCCCAGACGATGAGAAGGATAATCGTAATAATCCAAAGCATGGAAGTTCTCCTGGCGGGTCCGAATGCGTCCACCCGCAGTAAAGTGTTTACCTCTGGTAAGTTGCTCCTTGATCACCCTAGGTTGTACTCCGGCGGATCAGCATTTTATGCTGAGCTTGATGTTTCTAAAAACGGGAACCGAAAGCTGTTTTGATTAGCTTGCGTAACGTCGCCATCCAGGGAGCACCGGGTTCCAATAGTCACCTCGCTGCCCACAGCATGCTGGGTCCCGCGGTCCCGATTCTGCCCTGTGGCTTTTCGGCCGAGGTCGTGGCGGCCGTCCTGTCCGGCGCAGCCGATGGCGCGGTGTTGCCGATAGAAAACAGCCTCCATGGCTCGGTCGCGGAGCACTATGATCTGTTGCTCGAACATCCGCTGCGGATCGATGCGGAAGAACTGTTGCGCATCGAACACCATGTCATCGCCGCGCCTGGCGTTGCGCTCGGGGATGTGCGCGTGCTGCTTTCTCATCCGGTGGCGCTTTCGCAGTGCCGGCGCTTTTTGTCTGCTTTTTCGCAGGGCAAAGCCGCGCCGTTCTTCGATACCGCCGGCGCGGTGCGTCATGTAGTGGAAGCGCAGCTGCCGGACGCCGCCGCCCTCGCGCCGCGTTTAGCCGCCGATCTGTATGGAGGCGCGGTGCTGCTGGCCAACGTGGAAGACCACGCGGAAAACTACACCCGCTTTCATCTGCTCCGAAGGGCAGATGCGCCGAGACCGACGGCGGCGTGTCCAGACGATAAGATGAGCCTGGCTTTCAGCGTCGAGCACCGCCCGGGTGCCCTTGTGCAGGCGCTGGCGGCCTTGGCGCTAGCGGGTGCCAATCTGACCAAGATTGAATCACGGCCTGTGCCCGGCAAACCGTGGGAGTATGTGTTTTTTGTGGACCTGCGGTACACAAACGATGCCATGGCGGAAGCCGTTCTCCAGGCGCTGCGAACGCACTGCAGCATGCTTAAAGAACTTGGGCGCTACCCTGCAGCCTGAAATCCTTTCGACTTGCCGGTGCTCCACGGTGGATTTCAGTGCCGGGGCAGAAAGTGTACGTATGGCCAGACTTCCACGACGTAGTTGCCGGCGATGATCGTGGAAACAATGGCTGTGCCGAAGCCGCACAGCAGGTAAATTGGTTTCAAAAATCGCACGAGCTTCAGAAGGCGATGGTGTTCCCGGTTGTTTAAGCTCAACGATTGTTCATCGGTGAGCCACAGCTGATCCATTTCATGCTGCGTGATGGTGCCGCGGCAGACCATCACCAGCACGGTCATGGACAGCAGAACACCCCAAACTACAACCAAACCTGAGTAAATTTGCATGAGTTTCCTTTTATGTGTTCCTTGGCCTCAAGCGTCCATCCGCACAACGAGTCACGGAAGGTGCCTGGCCCTGAAGCCAAAGGTAGCGGGCTTCTCCACAGGAAGGAAGACATCGTCGGTGTCGTGAGCCTGCCACTTTTGTGTGGTTTTGTGCGCGTGAGCCGGTTGGCGCGGCGTGCCTGGGCGTAGCTGCCGCACCCAGCGCTGCTCAGCGACGCATGGCAAGGTAGAGTGCAGTTCCTACCGCGAAGACCGCGAAAAGCATAACGATCAACAACACGAAGATGAACCAGGCGGCACGGCGTCGCATCGCGTCTGAGGGCTGCGTAATACCGAAGGTGTTGATGAAGGCCGTCGCAAGTGCTTCGAGGAGCTTCACAAAATTCAGTGTACGGAAGCGCTGCATCCCGTGCACGGCGGGTGCATCGTATAAGTGC
>CAXTRN010000099.1:0-1869 GCA_964246645.1 uncultured Acidobacteriaceae bacterium | reverse complement strand
TCGATGCTGAGATTCGAGGCTGAAAGATGCTTGCTGCTGTACCCGGCTCGGCATAAACTGAAGATGCACGATCGGCGCCGATGAGCGGCGGCCGAAGGAGCGAATCAAGATGGCTACTGCTGCAATGCCCACCGCTGAGGTTGTCACCGGTCCCGCGCCCGTTAAGACAAATCCGGTCAATCTGACCGATGCCGCAATTGTGAAGGTAAAAGAAATTATGGCGACTCAGGACCCATTGCCGGCCGGTCTGCGGATTGGTGTGGTTGGCGGCGGTTGCTCCGGTTTTCAATATTCCATGAGCTTTGAAAATGCTGCCGGGATGATGGATAAGGTCGTCCGGTTTGAGGATCTCAAGGTGTTCGTGGATGCAACCAGCGCCATGTACCTGAACGGCTGCACGGTCGATTATGTGGAAACGCTTGAGGCCGCGGGTTTCAAATTCGAAAATCCTCAGGTGAAATCGACCTGCGGTTGTGGATCGAGCTTCAGCGTTTAACGTCGAAACTTCCAGTGTTCACCAGAAGGGTCTCGCATGGCGAGGCCCTTTGCTTTTCGGAGAAACCGCTACCACTTTCGTGGCCGTACTTTGGTCATAGGCGCCGAAGCGGGTTTCGCGTCGTCTAAGCTGGAGACGCCGACACGCCCATGACCGAATTTCTTATCCGACTTGCCGATGAACGCGGCCGCATCCAGGAGCAGAGCCATGCGGCTGCAACCGCGGAAGAGTTGCGGGCGCGTTTCACGCAAGCCGGGTACCTGGTGTATTCGGTAAAACCGCGATCAACCTTTGCCGGCTCAGGCAAGAAGAAAATCAAGCTCGAAACCTTTCTCGTGTTTAATCAGCAGTTCCTTACGCTGATCAAAGCCGGCTTGCCCATCCTCGGCTCGCTCGACCTTTTGGCGAAGCGGCAAAAGGACCCTACCTTTCGCGGGCAGCTGGAGGATGTAGGCAATCGCGTGCGCACCGGGCAGTCGCTTTCCGAGGCGTTCGAGGCCCAGGGTAACGTGCCGCTCGTGTACACAACGACGCTGCTGGCCGGGGAACGCTCCGGCAACCTGGAAGAGGTGTTGCAGCGATTTCTAGATTTTCAGCGGGTTTCGCTGACATTTCGCAAAAAACTGCGCGCGTCGCTCATTTATCCCGCCTTCTTGTTGGTGATGATCTTTGCACTCTTTTTCTTCCTGATCACGTTTGTGGTGCCGCGGTTTGCAGAGCTTTACGACCAGCTCGGGACCCAGTTGCCGGGCTTGACTGTGTTTCTGCTGTCGTTGGGCCAGCACGCGCAGCACGATGGCTGGTGGGTGGCGATCCTGCTCGCAGGCGCCGGGTACGGAGCATACCGCTGGGCCAAAACAGAGGCCGGCGCTGTTTTTATTGACCGCGTTCGGCTTGCGACGCCTGGCATCGGCCCGGTGTGGTTGAAATATCAGGTCGGGCTTTTTTCACGCACCCTTTCGACGCTGCTGACAGGCGGTTTGCCGCTGGTGCCGAGTCTTGAAACGGCCGCGCGATCCATCGACTCGCGCCAGATCGGCCGAGCCGTGAGCACCTCGGTAGAAAGCGTGCGGGAAGGCAAACGGCTTTCGCAATCGCTCGAATCGACCAGGGTTTTTCCGGAGCTTTCCATCGAAATGGTTGAGGTTGGGGAGTCGACCGGAGCGCTGCCGCAGATGTTGAACTCTGTGGCAGAGTTCTTCGAAGAAGACGTGCAAACCTCGCTCGGCGCGATCATGAGCCTGATCGAACCGGCAATGTTGATCTTGATGGGGGTGGTGGTCGTCATCATCCTGATCGCACTGTATCTGCACATCTTCAGCTTGAACGGGGTCGGGGGCGGCTAAGGCTGCAGTGTGGCGGCTCATCCTGAT
>CAXTRN010000098.1:0-13275 GCA_964246645.1 uncultured Acidobacteriaceae bacterium | reverse complement strand
CGTCTCTCCACAAGCTGTGAGTAGTTCCTTCCCTACTGGTGGGCTGCCGAGGAGGAGATGGTGGGCTGCCGCGTAGGGGATGGTGGGCCTTCGCGTATGAAATGGTGGGCTTCCGTGTCTCAGAAAGTGGGCTTCCGCGTCACCCTATATAAGGAAGCAAGAGAACATGAGATCAAGAGACATATGAGGAAACAGGAGTAGGGCCTGTGGCCCTGACGAAAAAGTCAAAATCTCTAGATCAAATCTAGGATGTTTGCTTCTTGGAGCGATCAGGGAAGGGAAGAACGTTCGCATGGTTCTTCAGCCTTACCTCTTCAATCTCGCGTCGAAGGTGAAGGTACTCCGTGTAGCACTCGGAGCAAGAGCCAACATGGAGCAGTGCAGGATCGTTTGGAGCGATACGGTCTTCAGCCAGGGCCTGTAGGACATCCTCATCAGGACAGCCCTTCCTTTCCGGATTCGGAAATTGTTCCCGGAGGAAGTCCTTCATCAACTCACGATTCACTGCCTATCCCTCTCGTTAAGCGAATTTCGCCAACTCCAGGCCCATCTCCGGCTTTGTGCCGCCTGCCGTTCAAGACGACTGAGACCCGATCTTTCATACGCTGCATGGCCTTGGCCGCAGCCATATAGTTCACACCTAAGAACGTTGCAACAGCAGATGTGGATTGCTCATTTAGCAACAGAACGAGAATAGCGCGATCTCGTTCGCCCAGCTCAGGAAGAATCTGTTTCATTAGTATCTCTCGTTCAGTTTGGTCTCTTGAGGATTCGGTTACCCCTGCGACCTCTTCGAGATCTGGTCCAATGCCCTTCAATTCCGCGCGGCCCGCACCTGTGCGCGACCAATCGCGCACACGCCCTCTCAGGGCCATGTAGGCGTAACGCTTCGGGAATTGAATCGCATCTCCGCGTCCGTCCATGTCTACGGCAATTTCCTCAGCCCAATCGGCAATCAGCGCCTGATCGAAGTTGGGAAAGTCCAGCACGACACGCGTGAATGCTTTCTCGCAAGCCGCTTGTATCTCGGGATTGAGAACAACTCCGCTTCGGTCAATCAGGTGTAGATGAGCTCGGGGCATAAATTCTCAACTTTTCCGATGCAGGGGTGTCAAAAAACCTCCCGCTCAACACGCTTATAAGTAGATGCCCAATTTACACCTTCTGTTCGCCTGCAACAAGCGGCCAGCAGACACAGCGAGGAGGACGAAATACATGTCTTTACAGCCCTTTTAGAACAGGTTTGCGGCGACACAGCAACTTGTACACGGCGGCGGATCGTTCCGCGTGTCGGTGAGGTCGTGCGCCGCAAAACCTCCATAACGGAGGTAGGAATACCCCACTCCAGATGGCTCTCCAGCAGAGCAAAACAAAGACCTTCAACCGCTTGACCAGGAGCACTTCCGTGACCGCAATGATGAACTCCCGCCTCTCCGCTATGGCCTCCAGAACCTTCACAAAGCAGCGTGCAATGAATGCCGCTCGCACAATGGGGCCGATGTTGCTGGCTCTCGCAATTCCACCCATCGCCGCTCACGCACAAGGCACGGTGGACGTCAGCGGGGTTACCTCCGCTATGAAGACCATCGAGACGAGCTGTCTGCTTGGCGGCGCACTCGCCGTCGTCATCGGAATTGTGTTCGGCGTGTTCCAGTTCATGGGCCGCAACATCTCCGGTGGCTTCATGGCTATCGGCGGCGGTCTGTTCGCCGGAATCGTCATCGGCTTCGCACCGCAGTGGGTTTCTTCTCTGACCGGACAGAGCCTCTAGCCATGCAGATGACCAAGCGTGGAGAGCCACTGGCGATCAATCAAGCCCTCAACAAGCCTCGGCAGAAACTCGGATTGAGTATGCCTATTTGGATGGGCATTGTGATTGCCTCGCTGATGGCTCTCCTGCTTCGGTTCTTTGTTCTATCCGTCGTGATGTTCCTTGCGATCACCGCTATCTGCTGGTTGATCGTGCGCAAACACCCCAAGATGTTTCAACTGTGGGGCCTGAGCTGGACCCAGAAGAGCTACTATGACCCGCGCAAGCGTTAACCCATGGTTCACGGACGCCGGGGCTTCGAACAGCATCATGCC
The DNA here is from genome assembly GCA_964246645.1 of uncultured Acidobacteriaceae bacterium. Classification (GTDB taxonomy): domain Bacteria; phylum Acidobacteriota; class Terriglobia; order Terriglobales; family Acidobacteriaceae; genus Granulicella. Next base: position 11,190 of record CAXTRN010000098.1, on the reverse strand, counting down.
CATCGTCCGCTTCGTCACGCCTACCGTGTTCGCAAGCAAAACACGCGGCTACGGATTGCTTTTTGAGGTTGATGGAGCGGACGAAGAAGGTCTCACGGACCCGGAAATCGCTTCCAAGATGCGAGGCGTCGAGGGCGGCTTACGCGGCCTCACGGAAGATTTCTCGCTTTACCAGTACATGCGCGTAACGTCCGGTTTCGAGATTCCGCGCCAGAAGAAGTACGCCGATCCCATCACCCAATCCTTTGTGGATCACCGGCTGGGCTTCCTTGCGAAGACGGCCAACTTTCGCCGCATCGACCTGCACTGGTGCCTCACCCTGGAGCCGAAACTGTCAGCCCCGTTCGCAGCCAGGCCGAAGGATCAGGCCGATGAGAACGACCGGCTCATATCGCAGCTCCAGAAGGCCGCGACCATCCTTGAAACGCACCTGTCCAGCGTGATCGGGTTGCGGATCGTCGGCAAAGAGAAAGCCTTCAAGTTCTTCGCGGAGTTGTTCAACCTGGAGGGATGGGCGGGCCACATCCCGCTCGTTTCCGACCAGGGGATAGACCAGCAGATTGCGACCAGCGCTGTGTCCTGGCACAACGATCATCTGCGCGTAGGGAAGCGCCATGTGCAGATGTTCTCCGCTTCGAGCACGCCCGCCGCGTCACAGCCCTGCCTCTACAACAGCATCACCAATCTGACCTGTGACAGCGTGCTTTGCACGACGTGGAGGCCGCAGGCCAGCTCCACCGTCCGTAAGGAAATCAGCGCCCAAGAGAAGTGGATTGACTTCTTCAAGGTGGGCATATTCCAGCGCGTCATGGCGGGGAAGAACTTCGCCCAGCTCGACCAAGGCGCAGGTGCGAAGGCCGCTTCTGAGGGAGTCGACGATCTAGGTTTAGTCGTGAAGGAGTTGGGCAAGAAGGCCCAGGGCAAGTACACCGTCACGCTCCTCCTCTCGGCTCAGAGCGCGGAAGAGCTCAGGGAGAACACGCCACTCGTTCACCGAACCTTTGTAGACGCCCAGGTCACCGTAGTTGAAGAGACCATCGGGAACCTCTCAGCGTTCTATGCGATGTTCCCCTTCAATCAGCGATACAACGTCTTTTCCCTCTGGCTTGGAGAGGATCATCACGCCCGCCTCTCGCCCGTCTTTGCCCCGACCATCGGCCATCCGAAATCAGAAGACCTCGACAGCGAGTACCTGAATGTCTTCGAGACCCGGCAGGGAACGCCATTCTTCCATGACGCCTATGTGTCTGGGGTGCGGGTCCAGCTCACCATCGGGCCACCGGGCACCGGTAAGTCAGTGCAGACCAACCAGATGCTCGCATTGGAGCGGAAATATCACGGCTTTACGTTCATCTTCGACATCGGCAACAGCTACGAAAGCATGGTTGAGCTGTACGGCGGCAAGGTGGACCGCATTGGTCTCGACGGCCCGCGCGTCAATCCGTTCGCCCTGGAGCCGACCGAGAAAAACATCAAGTTCCTCTACAACTTCGTCAAGATGCTGCTCGCCAACGGTGGAGCCGTGCTCAGCCCCGAGGATGAGGATGCAGTGTTCAAAGAGGTGCAAGGTATGTACCTCATCGACCGCAAGATTCGCAGGCTCAGGAATCTCTTGCTGCCGAAGCACCTGAGCCGGTATCTCGCCAAGTGGATCGACAAGGGCGTTTATAACGCCATCTTCGACAACGTAGAGGACTCGCTTAGCCTCTCGCGCATCCAGTGCTGGGATTTCGCGGGCGTGTCCAAGGACTACCCCGACCTCATCGAGCCGTTGATGATCTGGCTGCTGCGCCGGATAGATGACGTGGTGTACGACCCCAGGAACCTCGGCGTCCCCAAGCATGTCGTGATCGAAGAAATCTTCTCGAACATGAAGAACAAACAACTGCTGGAGGGCGCACTTGCCAGCATCAAGCAGGTTCGCAAGAACCTTGGCGGCGTTACGCTCATCGGCCAGTCCGCGAACGACCTAGGCGAGAACGCGGATTCGATTGTGAACTCATGCACGTCGTTCCTGCTGTTGCCGGATGCCACGTTCAACCGCCAGTTCTACGGCGAGCTGTTCAAGATGACCGAGCAGCAATTGAACCTCTTCGAGAGCCTTGGACCGCGCGAGGGGCTGTTGATGCGCCGGGACGGAATAACCAAGGTCGTGACGTTGAACCTTGACCCGCGCAGCTACGCGATCTTCTCGACACGACCCAAGGACAGAGCCCGCCGTGGCCGCTTGATAGAGAGATGGGGGCTGGAGGACGGCATCACCCGTTTCGTCGCAGGCGAAGACGCCTAATCGTTCGCAACTTCACCACCAACCAGCCAGGGAGACCGCCCAATGAAAACGCATCCACTCTTCACCGCGAGCACGTTCTTAGCAGTCTGTGTCACCGGTGCCTCCAGCCTCCACGCCCAACAGAAGGCCCCCAGAACCGTCCAGGTGAGCGCCACGACCGCGCCCCCAGTCATTCGGACCCTGCTCAACGAATCGACGCTCCTCGAGCTTCCAGCCGAGGAGAAGGTAGCCACGATCTTCGGCGGAAACACCGATGACTGGATCTTCAATGCCGGTCACGTCGCCAGCCGCTTCGTCAGCGTGAAACCCAAGGCAGCGGCGGCGAAGAGCAGCACCAATGTCCACATCATCTCCGACCACGGCAACGACTACACCCTTGAGCTGAAAGAAGTGTCGGCAGACCAGGCTGGAGGCTTCGATGCGACCGTGTTCCTGGTACAGACCGACAAGGACGCCCAGAAGAAGATGGCCGACGCCCCGGTATTCGTTCCAGTGGCCGAGGTGAAGGAGAAGGAAGAACGGCTCGAAAGGGAAGTCGCCCAGGCGAAGGCGGCAGCAGCAGCCGACAAAAAGACGGCCGAGGTCGCACAGGAGAAGTACCAGAGCACATACCCCAGCAACCTCCATTTCGACTACAGCTGGGACCAGTCGAAGGCGAAGGCTTTGGGTGTGCGGCAAATCTGGGATGACGGGAAGTTTACCTACATCCAGGGCAAGTTTGAAGAACCCCCGGTGGTCTACGAGCTGAAAGACAAGAAGGGCTCGCTTATCAACTTTCAGTTCGAGAACGGACTCTACACCGTTCCCAAGCTCCTGCAGAACGGTTATGTCGCCATCGGCAAAGCCAAGGTCGAGGTCCACCGCGAGGAGGCCCACTAATCGGACCCGTCCCCGTAGCACCGTCCACAAAGCCGCCCATCGGCAAGACCCTGCCCATCGTTCTCGCCTTGACCGGAGCCATCGCCCTGATTGGCATTTCCACCGCCTACAACGTCATGACCGGCAGCGGCCACAACCAGGAAGCCGCTAAGAGCACGTTGCCAGCTCGCCCGTCCACCGCCGACACCCAGCAGGTAAACGGTTTCGAGAAGCAGCAGGCGTTGATCCAGAAGAGCGATGCCGAGCACGCACAGCTCCAGCAGGCAATGGCGGCAATGAACGCGCAGGAGCAGGGGATGCGAGCGCAGGAACAGGCTATGGGGCAACCAATCCCACCGCCCGAAGCGGACGGAACAGCGCCCATGACCCCGGCCCAGAGCGCCGCGATCTACGGCACCAGCTCGAATGCTCCCAGGCAGACATCCGGCCAATCAGAAGCGCACGCCCAGGCCAAGCAGAAGGCGGCAGACCGTGAGAAGCACCGGGTGGATGCCCTAAACAGCGATACCGTAGCCGTTGATTTCCAGACGCACGAGCCAGCACCGGCAGGCCAGACAGCGGCAGGTCAGATCCCGACCTCCACCGGGCCAACCGTTATAGCCAATCAGATCGTGGGCGGCGCCGAGCCGCCGGCTGCGCCTGAAGGTTCCAGGCCGAGCGAAAAGAAGGACACGGACGCGATGGCCGCGTACAACTTCGATGAGTACGGCGGCAAGCTCTACCGCGTCTTCGAGGGCACCGTTCTTGAGGGTGTCGTCACCAACCACGTAGACGGCGGCATGGCAGGCCCCGTCCTGCTCATGCTCACGACGGACTACTACTCGCACGACCGGCAAAACCTGCTCCTGCCCCAGGGAACCCGGCTTATCGGCTCCGTCACGGCAGTAGGGAACCAGCAGCAACACAAACTCGCGGTAGTGTTTCACCGCGCCGTCTGCCCAGACGGGTTTTCCATCGACATCGACAAGTACGCTGGCCTCGATCAAATCGGGACCACCGGCCTTGCCACGAAGGTTGACCACGGATATCTGCAAGCGTTCGCCGCCGCCGCCGCCATCGGGGGCCTGGGAGGACTCGCGCAAATCGGCAACAACGGGAGCGTTCTAACAACCGATAGCCAAATCCGCAACGGCATCTCCTCGCAAACCAGCCAGGAGGCCACACAGGTACTAAACCACTTCCTCAATCGGCTGCCGATCATCACGCTCAAAGAAGGTTCACGAGCGCGGGTCTACATCGGCAAAGACATCCTCATTCCCTCCTACGCAGACCATCGCGTCAACCCGACGCTCTAGGAGTTTCCATCATGAAGAAGCTCACCACAGCCCGCAGTCTGACTCTCGTTAGCGGATTCGCCGCGTTCGCGATGGCGGTTCCAGCTCACGCCCAGTTCGGCGGCATCACCTTTGACCCAACCCAATCGGCTCACGCACTTCAGCAGATCGTCAACGAAGAAAAGGGGCTCGCGTCCCAGGCTACGCAAATCTCGCAAGGTTCCCAGCAGAACCTGACCCTCATTCAGACGCTTGAACAGGACATCAAAATGGCCGAGACATCGCTGAATATCTATCAGCAGTCCGTCACGACGTACAACACTATCGTCAACAACCTGAAGTACTTCAATTCCAAACAGATTTGGAATACGGTAGAGAACGCCCTATTGCACAGCAACGTGCAGAACACGTACGGGGAAACGGCTGGTCTTCAATCTCAATTGAACGGCCAATCCCAGAACTCAAGCCTTGTCTGGAAAATCATGAATCTCGCGATCTCCGGTACGTCGTCGAGCTTCTGGAGCGGGGAAATAGTCGGACAAAGCCAGCGGCTTTCTACCCTAGCCCACATCGAGGCAATGGATGCTGCATCAAGCCAGTGCCTTGCAGCAAGCGGAGCATACCAAGCCAGCAGAACGGCCAATCTAGCGGCTAATACCGCCCTCAACACGTCGGTCTACGACACGAGCGACGCGACCAACAGCGAAGTCGAACAGCTCAATTTGTTGAACGTCTCCAACTCTCAACGCGCGGAAGAAGAGCACGCGCAGGGGCAAATCCATGCGTGCATGGCGGCGCAAGCAGCGGTCGCGAACATGGAGAAGCGCAACGTCGCTTCGATGACGATCAACGATGCGGATTACAAGTACACCCAGCAGGCGAACAATCCCACGTACCTCGGGAATGGATCGTCGACCTGGACCACCTACTACTGAGCCAGATGCGTTACTCGGGCTGGCGCTGGACTTCTCAGCGCCTAGCCTTTCACCCGAACAAACACGTTCCACATTCCAAGCGTGAGAGTGAACCTATGAACACCGCACCCGGAGCAGTCGATTGGCTTTCTCAATTCACTCAAGATTTGACGAATCTCACCACGCAAAACGGTGGAGCCCTGTCGAGCTTCGGGATGATTCTACTCACCTTCATTGCGACCATGATCCTCATTGGCATCGCGGTGCGGATGTCGTCCTGGTCGGTGCATCTTGGAGGGCATCGCACCGTCAGTCTGGATGAGCTGCGCACCTTCCTGTTCAGATTTCTTTTCTGCCTCGTGGTGGAGCACTACTGGGTGAATAATCTCCCAGGTGCGAGCTTCGGCTTCAATCGCATGTTCTCCTACATTGCCGCTGCTGTCTCACAGATCCTTGATCAGGCTCAGTTGAACCAGATGACGGCACTTCTAGCGGATGCGGGCCACAACACGCCCATGCCCACAATCCTCGCCCCGCTTGAGACCATTTGCTACTACTACGTCGAAGGTCTGCTCGGGCTCGCTTCGGGCATCATCTTCCTCATCAATTGCAGTGGATTCATCTTCTATGCCGTGGCCGCTTTGTTCGGCCCGCTAATGATCCCGCTCTACTTGACTGAGACGTTCCGAGGCAAGTTTCTGCACTTCGTTGAGGTGCTTCTGTCTCTAGCGATGATTCGCGCCGTTGCCGCTGCGTTTATCTACGTCTGGTCTCAATTCCTGACAGGGTTTATGACTCAGACCTTCCACGGTGATTACAGCATCGCCATGTGGCTCGCAAATCTCATCCCGTTCACCACGATCTACGTTGCCTTCGTTCTCAATATGTTCCTTATCCCAAGCGTCACGCAGATGATTTTCGGCGGTGGAGCTGGACTGGCAGGGAAGGTTGGGGAGATGGCGAATAGGGCAGCCACAGCCGCAGCATTAGGTCTCTAGGAATCGTCATGCTGTTTCTTATCGTGCTCTACCGACGTGCCCCCTGGCCAGTCCGCATGATGACGCTGGCCGTGCTCTTCATTGTCTTTGTCTCCACCATGGTCCGGTTGCACAAAGCCGTTCAAGCAACTCAGGAAAGGAACTCGCATGTCCACACACGTCGCAGTCCCCGGTAGCACCCTCACAGGACGGCAGCACGTCGAGGCCGACAAGATTGGAAATCAGGTGTACTCCGCGCAGTACAGCGAGCGCAGCATGGCGAAGATTGCCATCGGCGCACTCGCAGGCATTTCACTTTTGTTGTGCGGCGGGCTGGTCGCGGTTGCGCATCGTCCCGTTGTCAATCGCTACATCCGCATTGATGAGGCGGGAAGGGCGCAGGCGATCCAGTACACGGACCTCAACTACAGCCCACGCGAGGGTGAAATCCGCACCTACCTCACCGATTGGACTGGCTACCGGCACACGATCAATCGCGAGACGATGGCGAAGAAATACCCCATGAACTACTACTTTCTGTCCTCAGCACTCGCCGCCCAGCTCATCGGCCAGGACAACGCAAATCACCTCATCACCCAGGTGACGAGCGGGCAGACGGAGCAGAGCGAGGTCCAGGTCAACAACGTGACGATTACCTCGATGTCGCAGGAGAAGGTTGAGAACACCATCCTCTCCCGAGGAACGGCCCTTGAAACCTTCGATCTGATCTACCCGATGCGGACCTCCAGCAAGCCGCGTACGGAGCATTGGATGGCTTCGTTCACCTACTATTTGAATCCCGCCCAGGTGAGCGAGCAGGCGAAGACAAACCCGCAGTACGAGACGATCAATCCTCTTGGCCTCACCATTACCGAATTTCACGAAAACCGTGTCTCGGTCGATCCGCTGGTAGGCCAGGGTTCTACCTTCCGTCCGGAGGTGAGCCGGTGAGCGTGGAAAGCGGATGGGAGAAGGTTCTACCGTTCTTTTCAGACGACCTTCAGGCGTTGATTCTTGACCCGACTATCAGCGATTTGATGGTGAACGGGACGACGGGCGTTTACGCCGACCGGGGTGGTGTGATCGAGCACATTCCGGTAACGGATGCGTTCGACGTTGAGCGACTTGAAGCAGGCATCAGGCGTGTAGCGAGACTGATGGGGCAAGATCTTACTAATCAGAACCCCATCCTTAATACCCGGATGCCGGATGGCTCACGTGTGGCGGTGGTTGGAGCACCTTCCGCAATTGGCGGTCCATCACTCACCATCCGCAAATTCAACCAGTGGTTTACGACCGACCAACTCGTAGAAATGGGAAGCCTCCCCAGGGAGGCGCGGGACAGGGTTGTGCGGTTCCTTTTGCAGAAGAAGAACGGCATCATCGCTGGCGGTACAGGCTCAGGCAAGACAACGCTGATGAAAGCCATTCTCGACCACGTTCCTGTGACTGACCGCCTGATCGTAATTGAGCAGGTTGCAGAGCTCAGAGTGCTCCAGCCTAATGCGCTCCGCTGGGAAGCCGTGGACGCAATTCCCGGTCAGGTTGCGATCCTGCCGAGTGCATTGCTGGCGGCTGCACTGCGACACCGGCCTGACCGCATCATCTTCGGCGAAATACGCGACGAGTGCGCCAATGATCTGTTGCAGGCAATGAACACAGGACACGGCGGCACGCTCACCACTCTTCACGCGAAATCCGCATGGGATGCATTGAGCAGGTTGTCGAACCTTGCCCTAAGCGCACGCCCGAATATTAATCACAGCTTTATTCGCTCTGAAACTGCCGATGCAATTGACTTCGTTCTGTACTGCGAACGTCTCCCGAGTGGCAGGCGACGGGTGCGGGAGCTTATCGCCGTCACCGGCTACGACTTTGCCACCCAGAGCTTCGAGACAGAAGACCTTTACCGCGCTGACGACGCCACCGAAGCGACCACGAACCCCACCCACGCAGCATAACCAGAAGCTCGGAGGAACATAGAATGCCCCTGCTCGACATCAAGCAAGTTCGCAAAGTCACCATCACCTGCTCACTTGAAGAGTCAACCGCAATTCAGGTTGACCAGTATGCAGCCTTCGTCAAATGCCTTCCAGATGAGGTGGTTAACAAGGCACTCGAATACACCTTTGGCAAGGATTCTGACTTTCAGAAGTTCCGTTCCACGGAGCCCAAGGTTGCCCATCAGCTTCGCATCAAGAGGCCCGCCACGGTACCCACGGGAGCGCGGCGAGGGCCGAAGCCTGCCAACCAGCTCGCGGCGGATTGAAGTCATTCCATACGGAGGGCCGTGCGCCCTTCGCATGGAATGACGCACGGCGTCACGGAACAGCAACAGCAGTAGCAACGGCAACAACAACTACAACAGCAACCGAAATGTGCTTCGCACATGGAGAAGGATGACACTTCACCCCTTCCAGGGTTGAGTTTTCGGCGAAAACGTAGACATACGTCAACGCATTAGCCAGCAAAGACTTACGAGCACCCGGTTTACATACGTCTACGCGCCGTAGACGTATGTAAACGGCTCCCAAAGAGGCGATATGGAATCTGTCAGCGAAGGAACGAACCTCAGCTTTGAGCGACTGGACCGGCCTAAAGGACGCCCGGTGAGAGACAAGCTTGCAAGCGTGAGGGTTACAACGGACGAGTTGAAAGAGTTCGACACAGCTGCGGCCGTGGACGGAAAACTCTTCGGCGAGTGGGCGAGAGACGTTCTATTGCGAGAGGCGAGAACACCTCACGCAGACGCACTGTTCACAGAGATTGTTGCCACACGAATGCTCTTGAATCTCGTTCTCAAACCGCTCGCCTGCGGTCAGGTAATGACTGCCGAGGAGTTCAGCGGTGTCCTTGCGAGCGTGCGAACAACCAAACATAAAGCAGCAACGGATGTGATGGAACAATACGCAGCCGCTGAACCGAAGGAGCGTTGATAAATGGCAAGCCAATGGGGACGTAAGGAGACAGTTATTTGGCCTCCGCAAGTGCCGGTATACACCATCGGGACGATGATTCTCACCGTTCCAATCGTCATGACGCTGCTTCTGGGAATGTTCTTTATGAAGCCGTTCCTGGCCCGCGAGTACACCGGCGACTACCTTCGGAGCGCAGCCGGGTCGCAGCTCAAGATGCACAACTCCTTTCGCTTGATCTACGTGCAGGGAGGAAAGAGAACGCCCCGCGTGGCACAACCGGAGGACTTCGTTCCAGGCTCAACGACTCTTCCCAATGGGAAGGTGCTAAGCGTTCAGTTGTCACCTGAAGCTACCAGCCAGGGGTACACGACCTTCGTTCGCGGACCAGAACGCAAGATTGCAGATGACGCCCTATATGGATGGTTCCGAGCTGCCATTTTCGGCGGCGATGACGTTCTGAGTGCCTACGGTCCAGCGTTGGTCGAGGCGGGTGGCATTGTGTTCTTTCTTCTCTGTTTCGCGGTGCCTTTGGACTTCAAACGTGGCAAGCGGATGAAGTATGGGCGGCTGCTGCGCGGGCCTGTGATGTCCGATCCGAAGCAGTTCAACGGGATTGTGAAAGGTGAGGGACTGGGTATCCCCACGGACGAGAAAGGGGTCATTATCCGCCTTCCACTTCAAGCGGAAGCGAAGCATGTTCAGGTGATGGGCGACACTGGCGTGGGCAAATCGACGCTCCTGCGACAGATGCTTAGCCAGATCGAAGACCGCAAAGAATCGGCCATTGTCTACGACCCAGCCGGAGAATTCATTCAGCGCTTCTACCGTGAGGACCGCGGCGATGTGATCTTGAATCCTCTCGACGCACGCTCCTGTTATTGGTCCCCAGCCGCCGAGCTGCGGAACCCAGCCGAGGCCCGCACCATCGCTGCATCCCTGTACCAACCCGCCGACGGAAAGCCCGGCGAGTTCTTTACAGAGACCCCGCAAAAGATATTCGCCCACCTCATGAAGTACCGCCCTTCGGTCCAGGATTTGATTGAGTGGATGTCGAACCCCGACGAGATTGACCGCCGCGTAGAGGGCACGGAGCTTGAGCAGTTTATAGGCAAAGACTCTCCAGACCAACGGAACGGCGTCTTGGGATCGTTAGGATTGATTGCCGATAGTTTCCGGCTCCTGCCGACCAAAACGCAGACCGGAAACAGAGAATGGAGTGCGACGGCATGGGCCGAGAAACGCGAGGGATGGATATTCCTCACCGGCACCGAGGCCGAGCAGGAGGCGCTTCGCCCTCTCCATTCGCTTTGGATCGACCTCCTCATCCTTCGTTTGCTCACACTCCCGAAACCGGGGCAGAAACGGGCATGGTTCGTCCTTGACGAGCTGGCCACATTGCAACGTCTACCTCAGTTCCACAGCGCATTGACCAAGGGCCGTAAGAGCGACAACCCCATCATCTTCGGCTACCAGGGCAAAGCCCAGCTAGAGGTGATCTATGGCCATCTCGCAGAGGTGATGCTGTCACAACCGGCGACCAAGTTCATCCTCAAAACAGCCGAGCCGAAAGCGGCGAAATGGGCTTCCGAGCTTATCGGCGAGATCGAGATTGAGCGCGTGCGGGAGACCGTAGCTGACGGTAAACGGGCAGGAAAGAGCTTCACCATGGACCGCCAGATTGAACCGCTGGTGATGAGTTCAGAGATCCAGGGACTTGAAGACCTCCACTCATTTATGAAGCTAGGGAACAACGTCACCCGATTCAGCTTCCCCCACATGGACAGGCCACTTATCGCCCCACCGTTCCTTCCACGCGACATCCCAGAGGGCGATATGTGGCTGAATCCTCTCGCCCCTGCGAAGCCCGCCCCGAAGCCTCCAACGCCCGTAGAAGTCGCAGCGCAAGTGTCCGCTGCGGCCGCTCCAGCCGTAAAGGAA
>CAXTRN010000097.1:7804-13616 GCA_964246645.1 uncultured Acidobacteriaceae bacterium | reverse complement strand
ACCGAAAGGTGAGCCGCCCCGAGCACCACAGCCGTGGTGCCATACACGTTGGAAAAGCGGACGCGCGCGGCCGTGCCGCCAACCGTGGGCGTGATCAGGAAGCGAAAACTTTGATCGTTGCCGCCGCTGTTGTCGGCGGAAGCGTTGCTGTTGGTCATTGCCGCGCCCCACGCACCGGCCCAGATGGCACGCGTGGCCGGGGCTGCCGGTGCACCGGCAACCGGCGAGGACGTGGCGCCACAGCCCACAAGCAGCAGGCAAGCTGCAAGGGCAAAAGCAAAAGGCTTCCAGGGGTGCATGAAACTGAGTGTAGCCGCGCGATGTTACACGGCGGCAAATGGAAGGAAGCGAGGTCGGAGGGTCGCAAATGGGCAGGGGAGCGAAAGCTTGTCGCCTTCGCTTCCCTTGAGCATTTCAGCGCCTCAATGCCCCAAAAGGCTGGTCAGCGAAATGGCGCTGTTCTGCACACCATACCCGACTCCATTGGGGTGGAAGTTGTCGGACGATACCAGATTCGGGAGCAGGAAATCCGGGTGTGCCGGATACAAGAGCACGGCGTCGAAGTCCGCTATGCTGACGACCCCCGGCAGTTTCGCGCCGGAAGTGCGAATCCAGTCGTTCAGCGCCCGGCGCTGCGTGGAGCCGGCGTTTTCAGGACCGGGGTTCAGGTCGCCATTGTAGGGGTCCGCCGTCGAAGGCTGCGGGCCGGCATATAGGCAGTATTCCGAGGGGGGCAAGGTGGCCAGCACCACCCGAACGCCTGCCGCGTACGCTTGCGCCACAATGGCGGTCAGGGTTGCTTCCACGTCGGTGGCCTGCTTGCAATCAGCACGGAGATCGATGCCGCCGGTGTAAAGCACCACGGCTTTGATTCCCGGCAAAGCCAGCACATCGTGCTGAAAACGATCGATGCCGGCCAGCGCATTGCCGGCGGCCGTGCCCGGATCTTCGGCGGCCGGGTCACCGAGCAGGCCGGCGTTAGCCACACCCAGGCTGTAGCCCGCGCCGACGAGGGATCGCGCGAGCCAATCGGTGGGCCGCTGGTTGTTTTGCCCCGCGACGGGGAGGTTGAATACGGGGTAATTGGTCGTGTTGCCGTAGTTGGCGCCATGCCCATCCACGGACGAGCTGCCGAAGATGGCGACCGTGCCGCTGTACGGGCCGTAAGCCTCGACGGCACTCATCAGGAACCACTCCTGGTTGGTTTGTGTAAACGATGTGCCGCTCGCGTCGCTAATGGTGTTGCCGGCACCGGGCGCCGTCGCATAGTTGTCGGAAATCTGCGAATTATGCTGCGTGAGCGCCGGAAAGGTGCCCTGCAGGTACATGGACACGGCAAGCCATTGGCCAAAGGTGTAAGACACGTTCACGGGATCGGAATCGATCTCCTGTTTGGGCTGCAAGGTTACCGTGGTGCTGCCGCTGAAGGTGAGTGGAGCGCTGTGCGTCGCATCCACAGCCGGCCCCAAGCCCGCCGTGGTAGCGACCGCGAGACTCGCGGCGCCGATGGTGACCGGCGATGTGCCGAAGACGTTTGAAAAGTGCACGCGTTCCTGCGTCGCCGGCACGGAGGGCAGCACAAGGAAGCGGAAGCTCTGCTCGGCGCCGCCTGGATTCGCGGTCGTGGTGGTGGCGTTCTGCGAGGACGCACCCCAGGCGACCACCCATTGCGAGGCCGCCGTTGCTGTGGTGGTCGAGGAAGCCGTAGCGGCAGTGGTGCCGGAACAGCTGCTCAAGAGCGGCAACAGGGCAAAGAGGAAAACAAGCAGACAACGGGGTCGCGAGGCCATATGGAGAAAACGTGCAGCGTGAAGATAAGTTGCGCTCTGTGCTGAGAAAAAGTTGGATAAAGCCTCCCCTTAAAAGGGGATAGACAGGAGGAGGTGACTGGAGATATCTGCGGACTTGCTGGGGTTTGCCGGGTCGCCGGGCTTGTTAAAGCGAGGCCACGCGCCCGCTTTGCCATGCTGCCAGCAAGCACACGGCTTCTTCGGCTTCGGCGCGATCCGGCGTTTCCGTTGCGTCATTCCATCCCGTTTCGTCGCTTGCCGCACCCATCTGCACGACGATGCCGTCGGCGCGGCCCACCACGCTGAGCTGTTCCCATTGCAGGCTGTACTGCACCTCGGGCTGCGGGGGCAGCCAGCCAATCTGGCCGCGCACGGGCACCAACGAGTCGTCGCCAAAGAGCGCCCGCGCCCCATAGCCGGTGCAGTTGACGATGACGGCTTCGGGTAGGCGGAAAAGCTCGGAGGCGGTGTGGAACTCGGCGCGATGCAGTGTGCCGCCACGCGCACGAAAGGTCGCCAATAGATGCTCTGAAAGCGCGGTGATGTTGAAGCGCAAGGTCGAGGTTCGCCGGCACCAGCGCGTCGGAAACACATGTTCCCCGGGGCCCAGGTCCTTGGCAGGCGGATATAAATCGGCAATCCGTTGCTCAAGATGGGCAAATCCAATGGGGTCGGCGCGGTGCCGCGCGGTGATGGCCGCTGCGGGTGGGAGGTTGGAAAATTCATAACGATCGTGCAGAGCCACTGGATCGCCGGGCACGCGCAACAGCGCTGCATAAGCGGCCCACGCGTGCCGGGCCATAGCCTCCCAGCGCTGGGCAACGGAGATGTCCGTCGCAGCCGCGAGCGCCACCCGCGAATCCGGCGACCACAGGCCGGTCGCGCGGGACGAGCGCACCGCCGGTGGGATCTCGTTCGCATAGATGGCGACGGGAAAACCCGCTTCCTGCAAACGCAGGGCCGCGGTCAGGCCAAGAGCGCCGCAACCGAGGACCGCCACTGAACGGGCTTCCGTGGCCGATACGATTTGCACCACCAGATCGGCCGAACCCCAACTCGGCGACCAACCCGACCCGCCATGGCCATAGTTGTGGACGACGAGCTTATCGCCGACCCGCTCCGGCTCGATCCGCGGGCCAAGGGCGCGAAAGGGGCGCGTGCACACGGTGATGCGCTCCAACCGGCTGCCTTCGGCATGGATGGCTGGCAGCGGGGGCGGACCGGCTCGGGCAAGGCGCTCGACGGGCTGCGCGGAATACTGGTTTATACGCCGGTCCAAAAACTGCTCCATGCGTCCCGTCCTTAACCGGTTCAGGCCGTTAGCTGTCGGCGCGAAGCCTTTCATTCGAGGCGCGCGTGCCCGGGGTGGCAAAGCGCTGGTTTGAGGTGCGGCGGTCCGGGTTGGTGACGATCAAGGTGCAGGTGCCCGGCGTGGCGTAGGGCAGCGTCAGGGTGAATGCGGTGCCTGTGGGTTGGGAGATGGCAGCGCCTTCGACTGCTTGGTTTACCCCATCCTCGACGAGGGCGGTAAAGCCGGTCACGAAGTTTGTTCCCTGAACCGAGAACACGGTGTCCGAAAGGGACTCCACGCTGATGATGTTGGGGCCGAGCGCCCCGAGGCTGTTTTCGTCCACCATGCTGTTGCTCCTTGCTTTCGGGCTTGGTCCGGCCCGCTTGGGTCTGTTTGGGTCCGTGTTGTGGCTTCCGTTCAGATGCAGAAGTGCCCTTTTGCAGGCTGCGCTTTCATTTGTGGAATGAGTGAACGCGCAAAGCTGCTGCATTTCTCACGGCTGTAGGCTATTTTTCACTGCTGGGCGGCGTGAAGCCCTTCAGTCGCATGTACAGGGCGAGCGTGGCGTACTGCTCGTTGTCGTGCGAAACGGTGCCCCACAGGAGGCCTATGCGCGAGCGGCGCGTCGGTCCGGCGGCGAGCATGTCGCTGAGATTGGTGTCCGTCAAAGCTGCAAAGGCCGCGTCACAGGCGGCAAACGAAGTCTGAAGCGCCGCAACAATGGCCGCTTTTCCCGCGGCTTCCGATGGCACCGATATGGGGGCCCCGGCGGCTGTTGTGGCCCCGGCGGCCGCGCCACTGGCTGCACCGCACGAATGCGCTTGCGCTTCAGACACGTGGTTGACCACGCGCGCAAAGGTGCGGATGTCCGGCGTCGGCTTGTAGCTGTAGGCATCGGCAGGCATGTTATTAACGGCTTTTAGGATGTTGGCCTTTACGGCGGCATAGCTGCGCTGCACCTCCGCAGCCGGACCGGTAGCCGAAGCTCCGGCGGAGGCTCCCTGTGCCTGTGCGCCTTGGGCCTGTACCGCTCCGCCCGCAAACGCCAGGCTGATGCCAAAGGCTATTGCTCTCGCGGGGGATGTTCCCGGAAATTTTCTGGTTAACCATGTGCTGTGCATGTTGAAAGCCCTCCTTCCTAGGCTAACCGCCTTTACCTCGTTGCGAGATGGTTTACTGCGGGCACGTAGGTCACCAGGGGCAACAGCCCCCCGATATCGCCCCGGGACTTTGCGGCATTGCAGCCGGGGTTAGTGCAGATCATTCGCCAGTGTTCCCGTCAAGGTACGCGCACGCTCTTCCCAGGTGCCGCGGCGGCTAGCTTCCCAGCGCGCGGCTTCCTGGCCGTCGGCGAAGTGCACCGAACGCAGCGACTCGAGCTCGGTACGCATTTCGGCAGCGGTGTCGACAAGGACCAGCAAGGGCGGTTTTTCCAGCAGCTCGGCGAAGCCGCGAGTGGCCACCATGGGCCGGCAGGCGGCAAGGTGCTCATAAAAGCGGGTGGAGCTGCCGGAATAGGTGGGCTCTTTTTTGCGATACGGCAGCACCGCTACATCGAAACAGCGCGCAAAGGCCTGGAGCTCGCCATAGGGTTTGCCGCCGGTGAAATATACCCGCGGGGTTCCCCCTTCCGCCTGGCGCTTGGCGAGCATGAGGACGCGGGTGCGGGCAGCATCCTGCGCGGGGTCCTCGATGGCCATGGACGTGGGACCGACAAAAACCCAGGTCAACCAGGGCGTGGCGGCGATGCTTTCTTCCAGCAGCTCCCAATCCATGTTAGCGGAAAGATTTCCGACGATGCCGGCGATGGGCCGCTGCAGATGCGCGATGGACGGGGGCAGGGCTTCCGGAACAAGCAGCGGCGCCGGGGCGATGTTGGTTTCCCGCGTGGCGTTGGGCACGACGGTGATCTTTTCGGGCGCACAGCCCGCATCTCGCACAAGGTACTCCGCAAGGCGGCGCGAGTTGGGACAAACAGCCTGGGCAGCCCGGCACAGGCGCCGATCGAGCGCGATGACCTGCGCGCTGTGCAGACCCTCATACCCGGCGGTGAAATCGGTGACGTAGTAGACCGACGGGCCTTTCCACTGCTCAGCCACGGGCGCATAAAACGGCGTAGACAGAATGAGCGGCGAAGCGGCCTCTTGCTCGCAGGCAGCGCGCAATCGCCGCAGCAGGCTTGGTTCGAAGGGCAACAGCTGTTTGACCGGCGTGCGGGCATAGCCGCGCTGCAAGGGATAGCGACGCACGGCAAGCGGCGGTTCCGCCTGAGTTTCCTGGCGCTCCCAGCGTTCAAATGCGCCGAAATTGCGCATCTCCGGCCACCAGGCGACCACAGGATGGGTTTGCGACAGGCTTGACGCAAACTCCCGCATCCAGATGCTGCCTACGTCGAGGATTTGCCATGGTTGCCGCGAAGCTTGCGACACTGGCGAAGATGGCTGAGATTGCTGCACAACTGTCATTCTGCCTGATGCTGCGGGTCGTGGATATGCCGCGATCCGGTGAGACGTGCCGGGCGTTTGTTTCATGTTGAGACATTTTGTTTCCCTGCGTGAAATCAGGAGAAGACGGGGCGAATCCAGAAAGGCCGGTTTAAACGTCTTACCAGGTAGATGAGAAAGTTCCCGATCTTCCGTTCCGGCCGTGTGCTCGCTTGACCTTTGTTGCCCAAACGGCACGGCCCAACCGCAGCCACACCTCGAAACCGCACGCCGAAGCAGCGGCTGTT
>CAXTRN010000097.1:0-7704 GCA_964246645.1 uncultured Acidobacteriaceae bacterium | reverse complement strand
GGCCCAAGCGCAAGGCCGGGCACGCCTGCGGGCGCTGGGCGGGTGGTACATCCTGTGGATCGCGTGCCTTACGGTGCCGATGGCCATACTGCGGGCGCTGCATCCGAATGGATGGACGCCCGGCGACTGGCTGGTGAACTACCAAGGCGGGTTTGTGCGCCGAGGGCTGCCTGGCGAAGCCATTCTGCTGGCCAGCCATGCCCTGCACCTTTCGCCGGTGCTGTTGGGCAGCCTGGCGCCGCTGGTGTTGTATCTGTTGCTGTATCTGGTGATTTGGGCGCTTTACCGCCGGGCAGAGGGCGGACTGTGGACGCTGGCCGCGCTTGTTTCTCCGGCGACGCTGGCGTTTCCCATCCTCGATCCGGTGGGTGCCTTTCGCAAGGAACTGTTGCTGCTGCTGACCCTTGCCGTGTTGCTGCTGTGGCTTGGGCGGCGCATGCCGCGGGATGCGCCGCTGATCGCCTTTCTTACCGTCGCTGGAAGTTTTGCGATGCTTTCGCATGAAGGGCTGCTGCCGTACCTGGTGTATCTGGTGGGAGCGCTGCTGATCGGCCTACACGATCTTCGGCGGGTGCTACGGATCGCCGTTCTCCCTGCGCTCGCGGTGCTTGCGGCCCTGTTGGAGGTCTTGCACCACCGCGGCAGCGAAGTGGTGCAGCAGACGATTTGCAGATCGTTGGGGCCCACGCCGCCGCTGGTGTGTGGCGGTTCGATTGCCTACCTGGCCAAGGGGACGGAGATGGCGCGCGGCGATGTGCTGCACGACATCCATGCGTACCACTACTTGTTGTATTACCCGTTGCTGACGCTGCTGGCGGTGCTGCCGCTGGCCGGGATGGCGCGCCGGCTTTGGCGCGACCGCGACGTGCGACCCGATCTCATGATCGTCGCGGGAACGGGGCTTGTGTCGCTCCTGGCATCCGTGCCCCTGTTTTTTTACGCGATGGATTGGGGCCGATGGATTTACATCCATGTGGTCAGCCTGTTTTTGCTCTTACTGTTTTTAGGGGTACGCGCGACAGGCCGCGCGGAGGTTGAGCGAGCGAACGCGGGGCCAGTCGATGCCGACCAAGTAGACGCCGAGCCAGTACATGCCGAGCCAGCCGACATGGAGCAAGCCGGGCAGAAATCGCCGCCGGTCCGGTTGCCCCGCGCCTGGGCGCACCCACGCTGGGCGACCGTGGCGCTGCTGCTGTATGCGACCTGCTGGAATCTGCCGCATTTCGGCAATTATCCAAAGAAGGGGTATCTGAACCTGCCCTTGCACCTTTTGAAGCAGCGATTGGCGCATAAGCCTGACGGGTCGGCGTGGGAGGATCTGACGCGCTGAATCGATCAGCCACGCCGGCAAACTGCCCTGATTTCCACAGCCTGCATCCTATCAAGGCATGGCTCGAAAGATGGCGACGGCCATTACCGTTCAGCAGGCGCCGAAACAGGCTAGACAGGCGAACGCCGCATGACCGCAGCTTTATTTCAGGACCCGGCCGACCTCGAAGCGTTGCGCCGGCCGTTATCGCCCGAGCAGATGGATAAGCTGCCCCATCTGCATCGGCTGCTTTTGGGCTACTACGGAACACCGCCACCGCGGGTGCCGTGGGACCCGTTGACGCAATTTATCTATTCGTTGCTGAGCGCTCGAACAAAGACGCCGCAGGCGCACCAGGTGATGCGCGAACTGGAGCGAAGCTTTCCCGGTGCGGGCCCGGGCGCGTGGGAGCCGTTGCGCGATGCCCCTGTCGCAGCCATTGAACGAGCCATCGAAATGGTCACCTTTCCTGAGGTGAAGGCACCGCGATTGAAGGCGGCGCTGGTCGCCATTACAGAGCGTACCGGCGCGCTTTCGCTGGATTTTTTGGCGCGCTACCGCACGGAAAAGATCCGCGACTGGTTGCAACAGTTTGAGGGGGTAGGGGCGCAGGTTTCGGCCGCCGTGGTGAACTTTTCCACTTTGCGCCGCCGCGCACTTTCTGTCGATGCAAACCATCTGCGCGTGGTTCAGCGACTGTGTGTGGTGCCGCGCGCCGACGCGGCCATGACGGAAGAACGCTTGATGCGGCTTGTGCCCGAAACCTGGGATGCAGCGATGCTCGATGAACACCACTCGTTGATGAAGCAACACGGGCAAACGCTGTGCACCTTTTCCGAACCGCGCTGCCCAGAGTGCCCTTTGCTGAAGCTATGCCCGACGGGCGAGCGGAACACGGCCGGGCTGGCATTGCCGACGGCGGCGCGGCATTGATGAAGCCGCGCTGAAAAAGCGGGTCAATGTCCTTGATCGAAGGTTTCGATCAAGGCCGCGAGAGCGATCAAGGCCGGTTCTGGTAGACCTCGTTTCCTGAGCTGTGCTGATGCACGACCTGCTGAGCAGCCGGGATGCCGGAAAAGCGATTGCCGCTGAGTTGCCACACCGCATGTGGAGCGCCGGGGTTGCCGCCGCCGGTGGCGGTGGTGATGCCGGCGGGAAAACCGGTGCAGGTGTTCTGCGCGATCACCATGGTATCGGTGCTGTTGTAGTCGCTCCAGCCCTGTGCGATGCAGGAGCCGTTGCCGGTAGCCCCCGCCTGCGCCACAATTGTGTTGCCCGTGATTTCAGACCGGTGCCCATTCGCCAGCGCCGGTCCGTTGATGCCGGAAACGCCGTTTAACGGCAAGGTGAAGTGGAGCGTGTTGTTGCGAATGAAAACATTGTTGGTGTAGTTGATGAACTGCAGACCGCCGTTCGTGATGGTGTTGTTGGCGACGGTCACCCCGTCTTCGCCCTCGGAATAAAGCGCCGCGCACACGTAACCGCAGGTAAGGGTGTTGTTGGTGATCGTGAGGTTGATGTGGTTGGGGCCGCGGCCGCTCGGATGCTTGATCAGCACCAATGCGGCGGCTTTCCCTTTTTCATCGGCAAAGGCGGTATTGGTGTCGATGATCACGTCCTGTGATTCAAATTCAGCCGCATAACAACCGTTGCCGCAGTTCCTGGCGGTGTTGTGGGTGAAGGTGGTGCGCACGCCGCCTTCAGTATCGAAGCACACATCGCCGCAACCATCGGCGCTGTTGCCGGTGACGCGGATATCGACGCCATCGGAACCCCAAACACAGGAGCCGCCACCGTTTATACACACGTTGCCGGTGATGGAAAGATTGCCGGCGTTGACAACTTTTGCGTACCCCGGCCAGCCTTCATTGGCGTCGCCACCCCACCACTCGATGCCATGGCCGGTGCCTTGGAAGCGGTTGTTGGCCGCGGTGCCGCGCAGAACATACAAGAGGTACATGCCGATGGGCCCGCCACCGGTTGGAAAGAGCGTGCTGTTGCCGGTCAAGGTGACGTCGGTGGTTTGGCTGGCGGGCCCGCCCGTGTTGTGCGTGTTGAAGATGGCCATGCCGGTCAGGTGATTGTCGGTGGCGGTGATGCGGGCACCGCGGGTCGCCGTTAAGAGGTATCCACCTGCGTGGCCGGTGACCTTGACTGTGCAGCCACGCACGGTTAAGTCGGTGGCGCCATCGGCGGTGAAAAGATCGATGCCGTTGTCAACGGAGATCGGCGCAGAACAGCGCACCTCGTTGTGTCCGCTGAGCCGAATGGAACCACCGGCCACGGTAAGCGGCGCCTGGATCAGCAGCGCGTGTCCGGCGGCCAGCGAAATCGGGGTAGCGAGCCGTGAGGGCTGCGCGAGCACAACGGTGCCGGGCTGCGCGCCAAGGCGAGCTTCCTGATCCTGGATGGAGCGGCCCGCATCGGCCGGGGCCGTTTGTGCAGACATGGGGTGGGCGCAAACGGCACTGAAGCCCAGGAAGAGGACCAGAGCGGAAAGCCGGCGGCCTCGCAAGGACAGGCTGCGGGCGAAGCTCAGGGTGTTGGATTCAAACATGGAGACCTGTCCGCACCAGGGCGCTTTGCTCGAAGTGGGCCAGAAGGTCGGCGACGCCTTCGTAGGCTTCGATACAGCCGGCTGCCATCAACTCTTCTTTCGACCAGCCGCCGGTGGTGACGCCGATGGTGCGTACGCCCGCTTTGCCCGCGCTTTCGGCGTCGTAAGGGGTGTCGCCGAGTGCGATGCACTCCGGTGGCGTAAGGCCTAGTTTCTTTACGGCCACGGCGAAGATGTCGGGGGAAGGCTTTGCGCGTTGGGTATCGGCGGCTGAGGTCTCTTCATCGACCAGCTCCTCTATGCCTAACACGCGCTTCAGTGTTTGTAAGTCGTCCTTGTCGGAAGAGCTGGCGAGTTCGACCTTGATGCCGACGGCATGGGCGCGCGCCAAAAGGTCGCGTGCCCCCGGCAGCGGTTCAATTTGTTGCAGCAGCCCGTGTTGAAAGACGAATTTGCGATAGGCCTTTAACGGCTTTTCCACGATCGCCTGCTTCCACCAGGGAATGAAAACCGGAATGAGCTCGTCGCCGCCCTTGCCGATCTGCTTGCGGATGGCTTCGCGGTCGACGTGCAAGTCCATGGCGGCAAAGGCCATCTGCCAGGACTCCGCATGGAGCCAGTTGCTTTGCACAAGGGTGCCGTCGATGTCGCACAAAAGAGCTTTGACCATGAAGTTGCCTCACCAGGTCAGATGCAAATGGCGGTTCAAATGCAAAGCGTGCTGCAAATGCATGGAGCGACCGGCGCGGGGGCCGACCGGAAACCCTGTTGGGCTGATTTGCTTCGATGCGGTGGCCGCGCCGGAGTACACTGCACCTCGAGCCATCCTTATGCAATCTTTGGACGAACTTCGCGCAGATTTCAACCTGCCCGGCGCGCTTGCTTTCGACGAGCCGCACCCCGGCATGCCGCGTGCCCGCATCGCCACATCGGCCTGCACGGCCGAGCTTTACCTGCAGGGAGCACACCTTGCGGCGTGGCAACCGTCGGGCGCGCAACCGGTATTGTTTCTTTCCCCACGCTCCAACTTCGTGCCGGGAAAAGCCATTCGCGGCGGCATTCCGGTGGTGTTTCCCTGGTTTGGGTCGCCGAACACCTCGCCGGTACGCACCTCACCTGGGGCGACGGCGCACGGGTTTGCACGCATCTGGCCGTGGAGCCTGCGCTTTGCCGCCCTGGCCGGCGACGATGTGCACCTGTCGCTTTCGCTGGACCAGACGGCCGGGATTCGTGCCCTGGGGTTTACCGGCTTCGAGCTCGCGTATGAGATCATCCTGGGCCGGACGTTAACGGTGCGCCTGTCGGTGGCCAATGTCGGCGACGCGCCTTTCTTTTTCGAAGAAGCCCTGCATGCGTACCTCGCCGTGGGCGATAGCCGCGCGGTCGAGGTGAGCGGCCTGGCCCGGACGGAGTTCCTGGACAAAACCGAGGCTTTTCAGCGCAAAACGCAGACCGCGCCGCTTTTGCGCTTTGAGGGCGAGGTCGACCGGCCCTACCTGAATACGGCGGCTTCGGTGCGCCTCGAGGACCCGGTGTTGCGGCGCTGCCTGGAGCTGAGCAAGGCCGGTTCGCAGAGCACGGTGACGTGGAACCCAGGCCCGGCGCTGGCAGCCACGCTGCCGGATCTTCCGCCAGACGCGTGGCAACGGTTTGTTTGCCTGGAAACGGGCAATGTCGCAGAAAATGCGATCAACCTGCGTCCGCGCGAGGCGCACACGATGGAGATGAGGCTGGCGGTGGCGGCGCTGTAGCGCCGACAATGTGATGCCAATGCCGAGTATGTGATCGGTGATCTTGGATCTGCCTTCCTTCGTTCCCATGCATTTTGGTTTCTATTTTTGTGGAGCTGTTCCTTCGAGATGCTCATTCTGGCTTCCGCTTCCCCGCGTCGTCGCGATCTGCTTTCCCAGATCGGCATAGCGCATGCGGTGCGCCCGGCGCACATCGACGAGACCCGCCAGGCAGGGGAATCGCCTGTGGGGTATGTGCGGCGGCTTGCGTTGGAAAAAGCAACGGCGGTGTATGCGATGTTTGCTGAGAGCACCGTGCTTGCGGCCGACACCACGGTGGTGCTTGGTGACGCGGTGCTCAACAAGCCCGGCGACCGCGCGGAAGCGGAGCAGATGCTGCGTGCGCTTGCGGGCAACACCCATCATGTGCACACCGGCATCGCTGCCGTGAACGGGGCCGGCTGCTGGACGCATGTGGAAACGACCGCCGTGCAGTTTACGGCGATGCGCGAAGATGAGTTGCAGCTGTATCTTGCTTCGGGCGACTCACTGGACAAGGCCGGAAGCTACGGGATTCAGGGGTATGCGGCTCGCTGGATTGCGCGTATCGAGGGCGATTACAGCAATGTAGTCGGCCTGCCGTTGGCCGCGACCGTGCGTTTGCTGCACGAGGCGGCAGCGGAAACGCCGTTCCGCTAGTTTCGCTAGATCCGTTAAATTTCGCGGCGCTCCGTTGCTTCTGTTTGGGAATGAACCGAAAAAGGAACGAGGTGTACCCGTTACTGTGTCTGAAAAGCCACACTCCGGCTTCGGGAACCGGATGTAGGCTTTGAAATGTTGCGCGTGGTGTTGTGCGAGCGAAAGGGTGTCTGCCTGGGAACGGATTGCCAACTTGAGTACACGATTGAGGCGCCGCTCCAGTTTGCAGGGGTAGGGCTGCACTCGGGGGCACCGGTGCAGCTACGGCTCGTGCCGGCACCGGCGGGCTCGGGCATTGTGTTTCGACGCTCCGATCTCGACAGCTTCGAGATCCCTGCCATCGGCCGCAATGTGGCCAAAGTTTCTTACGCGACCAGCCTGATGCGGCAGGGCGTGCTGATTTCGACGACGGAACACCTTTTGAGCGCTTTGATTGGGCTTGGGGTCGACAACCTGATCATTGAAATCGACAACCTCGAGGTGCCCATTCTGGATGGCTCCGCGCAGCCCTATGTCGCGGCCATTCTGGGCGTTGGTTTGAAACGTCAGCGCCGCAAACGCGAATACCTGCGGATTTTGAAGCCGGTGGAAGTACGCGAAAATTCGGCGGCCGGAACGAAGTTCATCGGCGTTTATCCCGGTGAAGGGTACACGATCGATTACACGATCGACTTTCCTTCGCCGATTGGCCGCGACCGCTTTACCGGCGATCTGGAAGCGGGGGCTTACGCCGAACTGATTGCGCCGGCGCGGACCTTTGGGTTTCGCGAGGACGAAGCCATGCTGCGCAACATGGGGCTCATTCGCGGTGTTTCCGACGATGCGGCCATTATTCTGACGCGCAGCGGCGTGCAGAACGGGCCATTGCGGTTTCCGGATGAATTTGTGCGCCACAAGGTGCTTGACCTGATCGGCGACCTTGCGCTGGCGGGGCGGCGGCTGTGGGGCAAGGTGGTGGCCGAACGCGCCGGCCACGCCATGCACACGGCCCTGGTGCAGCGGCTGTTGCAGGATCGGAGTGCGTGGCAGCTGGTGACGCGCCGCGAAGCCGCATCGGCAGAGGCCCCGGATCTGTTGCCTTTGCCGCACACGGTGAGAGGTTCACGACGGGCGCCCTCGCTGCGGCCGGTGCATGCGTAGGTGCATGGGCAAGGAAGCGACTTGCCGCGGATGACGTTGTAAACCCATGGTTGTAACTGCATGATTGCGGCGATCGCGCTTGGATCGAATTTGCCATCACCCCGGGGCAGCCCGGCGGAAAATCTTCGCGAAGCCATCCATCGGCTCGGTGATTTCGGCGAGGTGACAGCAGCTTCGTCATTTATTGAGACGGAGCCGGTCGGGCTGCAGGACCAGCCGCGATTTTTGAACGCGGCCGTGCTGCTGAGCACGCAACTTGACCCATTGGA
>CAXTRN010000096.1:0-13707 GCA_964246645.1 uncultured Acidobacteriaceae bacterium | reverse complement strand
CTGCAGGCCGGAGCGGTGCGCTTGTGCATCAAGTCACTCGAATCAGTCGAGACGGCGCGTGGCGTGCGCGCGATCAATCGCCGGGACGAGCGTCACGGACGGCATATTTTGCGTGCGGCGGCGTTTTGCGTGCTGTTGGGGGCCTTTCTTCCGCTGTCCGGTTGTGGAGGGTTCTTCAGTTGCGACAAAGCCAGTTGCCCGGCGACGACCACCCCCACCACGCCGACGACGAGCACCGCAGATTATGCCTTTGTGGCTGCGACTAACAGCACAGGCTCGACTATCACCGGGTACAACGTCGGCAGTGGGGCTTTAACTTCGGCGGGTTCGTTGGCGCTGGGGTACATCCCCGTAGCCCTGGCGATAGCACCGAGCAATGGGTTTCTTTACGTGGCGTCCTCGCCGGGCGCCAGCAGTCCGGGCGTCTACCTGTACACGATCGGCACCGGTGGCGCGTTGACGGCGACCGGTACGACCCCGGCCTCCCCACTCGACGCCGTAGCTTCCATGGCGATTTCACCCGACGGCAACTGGTTGTATACGATCAACACTACCGGAGTGTACATGTCGGAATACGCGATCAACACCAGCACCGGTGCACTCACCTTGAAGGGCCAACTCCAGTTCGGGACGTTCACAGGATGCACGCCGGGTGCCGCGCTCCCGGTCAGCCAATCCTGCACCGTCGCTGTTTCGCCCAGGAGCGACTATGTGGTGGCCTCGCTCGGCGTCAGCGGCGGTGTGGTCTTCGCGTACAGCAGCGCCAATGGGGTGAGCGCCCTCGCCTCGCTCATCGCCCCGGCTTCAAGCGCAACGGGCGACTTTTCCCTGGCTCTCGACGCGAACGACTACGCATACATCGCGCGCACGGACGGCTTGGCGGTGTATACCCTCGGTGCGACAAACACCAACGCCGCCACGTTCACCTATCCCTCCGGCACGATTCCGCGCAGCGTGACTCTGAGCCAGAACGACAACTACGTGTACACAGCCAACGAGGGGACCGGCACCATCTCTGCGTTCGGCATCAATACAAACGGATCGCTTACAACGCTGACGGGCTCACCGTATGCGGGGCCGGCGAACGTGTCGGCCCTGGGCGTGGACAACACAGGTGCTTACATGATTGCGGCCGGGTATGACGCCTCGACGGGGGTACGGTTGTACGCGATCGGCGCTACCGGCATCCTGACACAAGTTGCTGCGACAGGTTCGAGCGCGACCACGTCGTATCCGACGCTGGTAGCCATGACCCATTAGCAAGACCCATTCGCATGGCACACTAGACAGGCATGCTAGACAGACGCACTGGCCAGACACGTCGGCCAGAATCCGTCCGATGTGTCTGCTCCTGTGTTTCTCGAAAGGTCCTGTCCGCAACATGCCTGGTTACCCATTTTCCTGCCCGCCGGTGCGGCTGTTCGGCGCACCCCGCGGCACACGGTGTCCGCCTCGCCGCTTCGCCGGACTACTGCTTGCTGCTTTGGGTGTTCTGCCGTCAGGTCTGCTGGGCGGGTGCAACCGCGTGCGCAAGGCTGTGGTGCAGGAAGATGTGTACGTCACTGCCAAGCAGGCATTTCTGCGCGACCGGGTAGCCGCGGTGTCCAACCGAACCGGTGAGGTGAGCAACGGCCAGAAGCTTGCGGTGCTGGGGCATCAGCGGCGCTTTCTGCACGTACGTTCGCCGAACGGACAGGAAGGTTGGATTGAAGAAAAGCTGACCGCCGACCAGGGCATCGCCGACCAGTTCGACACGTTGCGCCAGCAGCACCTGCACGACGGCGTGGTGGCCACCGCGGTCACACGCGATGAGGTGTACCTGCACCTGACACCCGGCCGCGAAACAGTGCACTTTTATCGGTTGGCGGAAAACGAATCGCTCAGCCTGCTGGTGCGCGCCACGGTGCCGAAAGCGGCGCCGGCAGGGCTGGTAGCTGCCTCGGGTCGTCCGTCCGCGGCGAAGCTGCCCGTACGCGACAGCGGGCCTGTACCAAACCTCGATGCCGCTGCCGCGGACGGCCCTGCCGGCCCCCCGCAGCCGGTGATGGAAGATTGGTGGCTGGCGCGGGACAGCAAGGGCAACACCGGGTGGATTTATGCCCGCATGGTCGATGTTGCCGAGCCGGATACGCTGGCGCGCTATGCGGAAGGCCAACGGATCGTTGGCGCGTATGTGCTGACGCATGTAGAAGATCCGGAGTCCAATATCGTGAACAACGGGCAGCCCGTGACCAGCATCCCGGAGTATGTCACCGTGTTGTCGCCGTTTAAGGCCGGGCTGCCGTATGACTTCAATCAGGTTCGGGTTTTTATTTGGAACGTCAAGAAACATCGGTACGAGACTGCGTATCGCGAGCACAACATCGCCGGCTATTTGCCCGTAAAGATCAGCGTGGAAAGAGATCCGTACAACAAGGACGCGCATTTCGTGACCGCGCTCCCGACCTTTACAACGCACGTTCTGCCGGCCGACGTGCCGCTGCCCGTCCCCGACCCGGTGACGGGCCTGTTCAAGCCGGCACGCACGCTGAGCGATGCGATACGCCTGGAAGGCAATATTTGCCGCCGTATCGCGCCGCCGAACGCCGCACCGCCGGCGCTGCTGCATCCTGATCCTGAGCCGGAAAAGAAAGATAAAGCGAAGAGCAAGCGGCGTGGCTGATCAAACTCTCCAGCGATTGCTGTAATGGGTGAACGCTCAGCTGTAGAACGAACGGATGGCGTCCACGACCGTCAGCAGTTCGTCTTCACGCAGCTCCGGGTAGATGGGCAGAGCGAGGACTTCGTTTGCGGCGCACTCGGCGATCGGAAAATCGCCCTTTCGGTAGCCAAGCGATCGCAGGCTTTCCTGCTGGTGCAGCGGCAAAGGGTAATAAACCTCCGTGCTGATACCACGTTCGGCCAAAAAAGATCGCAGTTGGTCCCGCCGCGGCGCACGCACGACGTACTGGTGAAAAATGGGCTCGGCTCGTGGGTCGACGAAGGGCAGCACCAATCCTTCAGCGGTGGAGGCTGCTGCAAGGCCGGCAGCGTGGAGCGCTCTGCTGTACAGGGAAGCCAAGGTACGGCGGCGGGCATTGCCGGCCGGCAAGCGTCGCAGCTTCACTTCAAGCACCGCCGCCTGGATGCCGTCGAGCCGCGAGTTCCAGCCGATCTCCTCGTGAAAATAGCGGCGCCGCATGCCATGGTTCCGCAGGGCACGGGCGCGGTCCGCGACGGAGGCGTCATTGGTCGTGACCAGGCCGGCATCGCCAAAGGCACTCAGGTTCTTTGTCGGATAAAAGCTGAACGCCGCCGCATCGCCGAGGGAACCGGCCGGGCGGCCATTCCAGCAAGCGCCAAAGGCTTGCGCGGCATCTTCAATCACCCGCGCGCCATGTTGCCGGGCAAGCTCGCCCAAACCCGTCATGTCGGCGCATTGGCCGTACAAATGCACGGGCAAAAGGGCAGTAATCGCTTTACCTTTCCTAAGCGCAGCGGCAAACACCTCCTCTACCGCCAAGGGAGACATGTTGAAGGTTTTCTCGTCGATATCGGCCAGCAGCGGCGTTGCGTGTAAGCGCAAAATCGAGCTCGCCGTGGCAAAAAAGCTGAACGGCGTGGTGAGCACGGTATCGCCGGGTCCGATGCCCAGCGAGGCCATGGCCAGCCAAAGGGCGTCCGTACCGCTGGCGCAACCGACACCGGCTGAGGCGCCGCATAGGTCTGCCGCCGCCGCTTCGAAACGCTCGGCTGCCGGTCCGAGGACAAACTGCTGCCGTGCGCAGACTTCCTCGATGGCGGCCATCACCTCATCGCGAATGAGGGCAAACTCACGGCTGAGGTCGAGCATGGGAATGGGGGCGTGCGGGACAGCGGAAGCGCGAGCCATGCCTTCAGGGTAGCGCGAAGCCGGAGCCGCGCCACTCGGCTTGTGCGAAGCCTGGAAAGACTGTAGGGTAGTGTCGGCGAAGCAAAGGGAAGTGCGGCTGGGATTCTGCCAAGAAATGCACCTGCAATCTACCCCGGCGCCTGATGTCGTCCCGCTCGCTCCCCAGCACGTATAGGAGATCGGCCCCATGGAAATCAAGCCGGCACAGAATATTCAGGACACGTTTCTCAACACGGTCCGCAAAGACAAGAGTCCTATCACCATCTACCTGGTTAGCGGCGTGAAGCTGACGGGCAAGATTCGCTCCTTTGACAAGTATTCGGTGCTTTTGGAAAATAACGCGCAGGAACAGCTCATCTTTAAGCACGCCATTTCTACGGTAGTGAGCGGAAGGTTCCCGCATGGGGAAGCCCGTCCGGAACCGCGCCCAGAGCTTCGTCAGGCCGAGCCCCGTTCGTCGGCGGCTGCACAGGAAAACGGAGCCGCGGTCCCGACTGCGGCAGGGATACGCTGAGCCGGACCAGCCTTTCGCGCCATCTCAGCGCTGACAAGGAGTTCCATGCACGGTGAAGACGGCTCTGCCCAGCAACGGGTCCAGGGCAAGGCGCAGCAGCGAACGATGGAGGAGCAGGTGCTCCTGCAAACGCGGCGCCGTGCATCCGGCGAGCGTGCCGTCCTGGTTGCGGCCGAGTTTACCGGCTTGCGCCCGCAGCTGTCCCATGTTGCGGAGCAGGCCCGGCTCGCGGCGCGGCTGAACGAGCGCGAAAGGAATGCCGGGGAGGAACTCCCGACGGCATCTCACGTTCCCGGCAATCGTCACGAAATCGATTTCGACGCCTCCCTGGCAGAGTTTCAGGAGCTCGCCCGGTCCGCCGGCGCCGACATCGCCGCACTGCTGATCCAGCGGCGCGCCAAGCCCGACGCGGCGACGCTGATTGGTGGCGGCAAGCTCACGGAAATCGAAGCCACGGCGCGTTCCACCTCCGCAGACCTGGTGCTGTTTGACCACGATCTGTCTCCATCGCAGCTGCGGAATCTTGAAGATCGGCTGCCTTGCCGTGTTATCGATCGCACGCAGCTGATTCTGGACATCTTTGCCCGGCACGCGCGCACCCGTGAAGGCCAGCTACAGGTGGAACTCGCGCAGCTGGAATATCAACTGCCCCGGTTGGGTGGGCGTGGACGCGCGATGTCGCAGCTTGGCGGCGGGATCGGCACACGCGGCCCTGGGGAAACGCAACTGGAAACCGACCGGCGCAAAATTCGGTTGCGGATTGACCGCATCCAGCAACAGCTGGAAGGGGTTCGCCGCATCCGGCGACAGCAGCGGGGCCGGCGGGAAGCTGTGCCCGTACCCACTGTCGCTTTGGTTGGCTATACCAATGCCGGTAAATCTACTCTGTTCAATGCACTCACCGGGGCCGATGTGCTTGAATCGCAACGCATGTTTGCGACGCTGGACCCGAAGCTGCGGCAGCTGACCTTGCCGTCACGCCGGCGCGTGTTGTTGGCCGACACAGTCGGTTTTGTGCGCAATCTGCCGCATGCCCTGGTAACGAGCTTCCGCGCCACGCTGGAAGAGGTGGAGCGAGCTGAGCTGCTGGTGCATGTGCGTGATGCAGCCAGTCCTACCTTGGCCGAGCAGAAAGGGCAGGTCGAGGCGGTGTTGTCGGAGTTGAACGTGGAAAACACCCCAACGCTGCAGGTGCTGAACAAAACCGACCTGTTGCCGCCTGATGCGGTGGCGGCGCCCGGGGAACTGCTCGTTTCCGCGCGTTCCGGCGCGGGGTTGGAACAGCTGCTGGCCGCCATGGATGCTGCGTTAACGGCGGATCCGTTGATTGAAGCCGAGTTCCGCATTCCGCAGTCAGAGGGCCGCATTTTGGCGGCGCTTGAGCGGGGAGCAACGCTTTCCGGGCAGCGGTTTGCGGGAAATTTGTTGTATGTGCACGCGGTCGGACCGACCTCGTTGTTGAACCGCTACCGTCGCTACCACTTGCGGGCGACGGCGGACGCCGGCCAAGACGCCACACGTGCACCGATTGCTTCATAGTCCGCGTCCGCAGGTAAAGGCAAAGATAAACAGGCCGCCTGAGAGGGAGCGGGGCTACGTCCCTTCTCACGCGGCCTGCACGACCCGGACGGGTCTTAGGCGGTAACCAAAGTGTACGCTGCCGTGCTTCTTTTGTGTAGGAAAATAGAGAATAGGTTCGGGGGTGGAAGGTGAGACAACGAGGCTGACAACAAGACCTTTGTGCCGCACCCTCCTGTGGGCCCGTTCCGGCTGACCTGGGCTTCACTGCCAGGGCATCTTTGACTCCGGCATCTTCGCTTTGCTACAAAGGGGAGAGAGAGGCCAGTTTTCTTTCATTGGTGCGTGCCGGAATCAGCGGGACGTGAGCCGGCAAAGCTTGGGGCCCCGCCTCATTCCGTCCATAGTAGGTGTATGCAGATATTCCATCAGTTGGGTTCGTTGATCCTCGGCTCTGTGCCGACGATGATCCTTTTTGTTCTGCTTTTCGCGGCGTATAACCTGTTGGTGCGCAGACCACTGGAGCGCACGCTGGCCGAACGCCGTTTGCGCACCACAGGCGCGGTGGAACAGGCGCGTGGCGCGATCGCCGCTGCCGAGGCGGAAACAGCGGTGTATGAGGACAAGCTCCGCGCGGCACGCCAGGAGATTTTAGCTGCGCGCGAAGCAAGGTTAGGCGAACGCCAGATCGAGCGCGACAGGGCTCTGGTTGCTGCCAGGGAACAGGCCGGTCAGCGGATTGCTTCTGCGAAGGAAGAGATTGAAAGCTCCGCCACTGCCGCCCGCCGCCAAATCGAGGATGCTGTCGCCGAACTCAGCGACCGGATCGTCCGCACGCTTTTACCGGCCGCAACTGGCCGCAGTGGCGAGGTGCGGCAATGAAGCTTCCTCACCGTTCTCGCCTCGCTTGCCGTGCTTTCTTTTGCGCGCTGCTCTTCCTCGGTGCTTCTGGACAGAGTATCTTTGCGCAGGCGACGGCGCAGCAAACCGGTCCCGGGCTGGCGGAGCGTTCGACGCCGATCAACGCTGTCCCGGAAAAGCGCGAACAGGAACAAGACGAGACCTACAGCTATCGTCATTCGAAGTCCGTGGTGAAATTCGGATCAATGCTGGGTTTAAGCCCGGATCAGGCGGCGACCAGCTTTGAGCTCTTAAATTTCCTCGTGCTCGCCGCAGGTGTCGGCTATTTGGCATTGAAAACGCTTCCAAAGAAGTTTCGTGAGCGTAACTCTTCGATCCAGCGACACCTTGTGGACGCACGGACAGCAACCGAAGAGGCCAGCACGCGTTTGACGGTGGTGGAAGGTCGTCTGGCCAGGCTCGACGCGGAGATCGCCGGTATGCGGACCCAGATGGAAGCGGAAACGGCTGGCGAAGAACAGCGCATCAAAGCGACGGTGGCCGAGGAAACAGCGAAGATTCTCGCGGCAGCGGAAACGGAAATTCAGGCAGCGACCACAGCCGCCCGTCGCGAGTTGCAACGTCATGCCGCCGAACTCGCCATCCAGCATGCGGCGCAGCGCCTGGTGGTGTCCGCGGAAACCGACCGTTTGCTGGTGCAAGGCTTCGCACAGCGACTGATGGGCGAAAAGAAAGGGCAGAACTGATGGCCGTCGTTGACCTTCGTTATGCCCGTGCCCTGGACGAGGTGGTTGTCGCGCAGCAACTGTCGCGTGACGCGGTAAAAGCGCAGTTGACGGACTTCCTCGCGGCCTTTGAAGCCAGTGCGCCGCTGCGCGAGATATTGAAAGATCCTTCGATTCCGGAAGATCAAAAGCTGCGGGTACTGGACGCGTTGGCGCAACGCCTTGGGCTTTATCGCGCGGTCCGGAATTTACTGGCGGTCATGATCCGCAACCTGCGATTGGAAGAATTGCGGCAGGTTATTGCAGCCTATCTACAGCGCGCCGATGCCGATACCGGTGTCGCTGAAGCCGAAGTCACCAGCGCGCATCCGCTGGATGCCGCGGGCAGGCAGTCGCTCGAACGGAGCATTCTGCAGCTGGCGGGGAGCATTTCCGTACGAGCGACCTATAGGGAAGATCCATCCCTGCTGGGCGGCGCGGTCATTCGACTAGGCTCTTCCGTGTACGATGGATCGGTTCGTGGGCAATTGGAGCAGATGAAGCGACAGATGATGACAGCGGCCCTGTAAGGGGCAGATGGCTGATGCGTGACAGGCCAGATCCGCGCAAATGAGAGCAACTGACTAACGGTAACTGAATCACGAAACACCGGAAAGAGATGAACAATGCCGACCATTGGGGCAAATGAGATTACCGAGCTGCTGCGGCAGCAGATTGAGAACTACGAAGATCGCGTTCATGTCGATGAGGTAGGCACCATCATCTCTCTCGGGGACGGCATCGCCCGGGTGCATGGTCTTGATCGTGTGATGGCTGGCGAACTGATCGATTTTCCGCACGGCGTGGCAGGCCTGGCCATGAACCTCGACGAGGATCAGGTCGGCGCAGTGTTGCTGGGCGATTATACGGAGCTGCGTGAAGGCGATCAGGTCAAGCGTTCGGGCAAGATCATGTCTGTGGGTGTGGGGGAAGCGCTCATCGGGCGTGTCGTCAACGCCATCGGCCAGCCGATCGACGACAAAGGACCGATCAACACGACACAAACACTGCCCGTGGAACGGATCGCCCCCGGCGTCATCGATCGCCAATCGGTAACCGAACCAATGGCGACCGGCATCAAAGCGATCGATACGATGATCCCGATCGGTCGCGGTCAGCGCGAGTTGCTGATCGGTGACCGCCAAACCGGTAAAACGGCGGTCGCGCTCGATACCATCATCAATTCCGCAAAAAACGATCTGATCTGTATCTATTGCGCGATCGGCCAAAAGCGGTCGTCCGTGGCGCAGGTGGTGCAGACGCTGGAACACTACGGCGCCATGGCCTACACGATCGTTGTCGCGGCCACCGCCTCTGAGCCCGCGCCCATGCAGTATCTGGCCCCGTTTGCCGCGACGGCAATGGGTGAGTACTTTCGGGACAACGGCAAGCACGCGCTTATCATCTACGACGATCTATCCAAACATGCGGCAAGCTATCGCGAGATCTCGCTGCTGCTGCGCCGTCCACCCGGGCGCGAAGCCTATCCCGGCGATGTGTTTTACCTCCATTCGCGCTTGCTGGAGCGTTCGTCCAAGATGTCCAAGGCCAAGGGCGGCGGTTCGCTGACCGCGTTGCCGATCATTGAAACGCAGGCGGGCGACGTGTCAGCATACATCCCAACCAATGTGATCTCGATCACGGACGGACAGATCTTCTTCGAAACCGATCTGTTCAACTCGGGCGTACGCCCGGCGGTGAACGTCGGTCTGTCGGTTTCCCGTGTCGGCTTTGCGGCGGCGATCAAGGCAACCAAACAGGTCGGTTCGACGTTGAAACTCGATCTTGCTCAATACCGCGAACTCGCGGCATTCTCGCAGTTCGGTTCTGATCTGGATAAAGTGACCCAACAACAGTTGAACCGCGGACAACGCTTGACCGAACTGTTAAAGCAGCCCCAGTTCCAGCCGCTGACGGCAGCGCAGCAGGTGGCGATCCTGTTTGCCGGTACCCAGGGTCTTTTAGATGATGTGGAAGTTGGCGATATCAAGGCGTTTGAGGCCGGATATTACCCTTTTCTAAACGCCGCCCATCCGGAAATTTTGACTGATATTTCTACAAAGAAGGCACTCGATGACGATCTGCGCAATCGGTTAAAGCGCGCAATCGATGAGTACAAAGCAGACTTCCTGCAACAACACAAGAAAGCCGCGGAAACTGTCATGGCGTAAGATTTCCGTGCGGACAGGATGCTTCGAGCGTAGTCGCTGCTCGCCTTTGCCGTTCAGGAATTTACGTTCCATGTCCCATTTTCCTGCATTTGGGAGCCTGGCCACGGCAGGATGCGAACACCCTCAACAGGCGGCGAAAGAAGCAAACCAGAAAGACGTATAAAGCCAATGCCAAATGTACTCGATCTACGGCGCCGCATTCGCAGCGTAAAAAACACGCGGCAGATCACCAAAGCCATGAAGATGGTTTCGGCAGCCAAGCTGCGCCGTGCGCAGGAGCGTGCGATGCAGGCGCGGCCTTATGCGCAAATGCTGACGAATGTGTTGGAATCGCTTGTACGCCGGACCGACCTGCTCGATGATTCAACCGGCGACATTATGCATCCGCTCCTGGTCGAGCGCGAAGAAAAAAGCATTCTGGTTGTGGTCATCGCAGGCGACAAGGGCTTTGCCGGGGGTTTTAATTCCAATATCGGCAAGGCCGCACAGCGATTGATTGACGAGCGCCGCGGTTTGGGACAGAACATCGATCTGGAACCGATCGGGAAAAAGGCGATCGGCTTGTACAAGCGGCGGTATCCGGCGGCGCAATACGAGCACAAGGAAGAACTCTACGACAACGATCTTGCCAAACACATCGAAAACATCCGGCATCGGCAGACACCGGTGGAAGTCGCGGCCGAACATGCGGATCTGCTCGTTCGAGCCAATATCGAGGACATCGCCGCGATGGCAGGATCGATCATTAGCCGCTACGAATGTGCTGAGATCGATGCCGTGTATCTGGTGTACAACGAGTTCAAATCGGTGATTCAGCAGCGGGTTGTGGTGGAAAAGCTGCTGCCCATTCGCAAGCTGGGCGAGCATGAGATCACCGCCGCTGAGGAGATGAGCGAGGAGCAAAAAGAAATGGCGGCCCGTGCTGCTGAAGCTGCCGGCATTTCGATCAACGCTCCTGAAGAAACGGAGATCGATGCCGAGGCGAAAAAGTTCGGCACAGCTGAAGTGGATTACATCTACGATCAACCGCCCGATCGCCTGTTTCGCCATCTGATGCCGCGCTACGTGACGACGCAGATTTTGCATGCGGTGCTGGAATCGAGCGCGGCCGAGCATGCCGCGCGCATGACCGCGACCGACGCTGCGACCAAGAATGCAGGCGATCTGATTGATCGGTTGAGTTTGACTATGAATCGTGTTCGCCAGGCGGCGATCACGAAAGAGATTATCGAGATTGTGAGCGGAGCCGCTTCGGTTTAGGGCGTTACCCCTTGTTGTGGAAAGAGATATGGCAGACAAAGGAAATATCGGAACAGTCATCGCCATCAGCGGCCCGGCCGTCGATGTGCAGTTCGATGAGGCGAAGATGCCGCCCATCTTCGAAGCTTTGACCATCAGCAGTGAAGGATTCGATGTTCCTTCACCCATCCATGTCACCGTCGAGGTGCAGCAGCATTTGGGCGAAGGCCGCGTGCGCTGCATTGCCATGGAGGCCACCGAGGGTATGGTGCGTGGAATGAAGGCGACCGATACCGGGGCCGGCATCACCGTCCCGGTGGGGCGACCGACGCTGGGACGCGTTCTCAATGTGCTCGGCAAGCCGGTGGACGAGCTTGGGCCCGTGCATGCGACCGAGTACAGGCCAATTCATCGGCAAGCGCCTGCCTTTGATGAGCAATCCACTTCGGAAGAGATGTTTGAAACCGGTGTCAAGGTCATCGATCTCATTCAACCCTTCTTGAAGGGTGGCAAGATCGGTCTCTTCGGGGGTGCCGGCGTCGGCAAGACGGTGGTCATTCAGGAACTGATCAACAACGTTGCGACCAAGCATGGTGGTTT
Source organism: uncultured Acidobacteriaceae bacterium (assembly GCA_964246645.1). Taxonomy (GTDB): domain Bacteria; phylum Acidobacteriota; class Terriglobia; order Terriglobales; family Acidobacteriaceae; genus Granulicella. Next base: position 2,169 of record CAXTRN010000096.1, on the reverse strand, counting down.
TTCCGTGTTCGCCGGTGTCGGGGAGCGGACCCGCGAGGGCAACGACCTTTGGCACGAGTTTCAAGAGTCCGGCGTCATCGATCTGAAAGATTTACCCAAGTCCAAAGCATCGCTGATTTACGGGCAGATGACCGAGCCCCCAGGGGCGCGTCTGCGTGTGGCTTTGACGGGTCTCACTGTCGCCGAGTACTTCCGCGATGAGGAGCACGCGGACACGCTCCTGTTTATCGACAATATCTTTCGCTTCACGCAGGCTGGCTCGGAGGTCTCTACCCTCCTGGGCCGTATGCCTTCCGCGGTCGGGTACCAGCCGAATCTGGCGACGGAGATGGGTGAACTGCAGGAACGCATCACGTCCACCAAAGCCGGTTCCGTGACTTCGGTGCAGGCGGTTTATGTGCCGGCGGACGATCTGACCGATCCTGCGCCTGCGACCACCTTTGCCCATCTGGATGCGACGACGGTACTTTCCCGGCCGTTGTCCGAACTGGGCATTTACCCGGCGGTAGATCCGTTGGCGTCCACCTCGCGCATTCTTTCTCCGCGTATCGTCGGTCAGGAGCATTATGATGTGGCGCAGGGCGTGAAACGCATCCTGCAGCGCTACAAGGACCTGCAGGACATCATCGCGATCCTCGGTATCGATGAACTTTCAGAAGAGGATAAGCTGACGGTCGCGCGGGCTCGCAAGGTGCAGCGCTTCCTTTCGCAACCCTTCCACGTGGCTGAAATTTTTACCGGAATACCCGGGGCCTATGTGAAGGTTGCCGATACGGTACGTTCCTTTAAGGAGATCATCGAAGGCAAGCATGACAGTATCCCTGAGCAGGCCTTCTACTTAAAGGGTGGCATTGAGGATGTATTGGCAGCCGCTGAAAAGATGAAAGCAGCGGCATAACATCCGCTGCTGTGGGCTCCCGGGTGACCGGGGGCCACAGCGGAAGCGAGAAGCTGGAAACGTATGGCGGAAGAAACGAACAACGCGGGTCTGCTCACGGTGCGACTGGTTACACCGGAGCGCGTGTTGCTGGACGCCACTGCTACGGCAGTGGAGTTACCGGCGATGACGGGATACCTTGAGGCGCTGTACGGCGCGGCGCCGCTGCTGGCCGAATTGGGGGCCGGGGAGCTGCGTTTGCACGGCGGCTCCGCTGGGGAGCAGACCTTTTTTGTGGCTTGGGGCTTTGTTGAGGTCCTGCCGGAAAGGGTCACCATTCTTGCAGAGCAGGCGCTGAAGCCGACGGAGATTGATCCCGCGCAGGCGCAGGCTGAGCAAACGCACGCCCAGGAGTTGTGGGACCAGGCCGGCGACGATGGAGACAAATACGACGCGGCGAATGCGGTGTCACGGGTTGCTGAGGAAAAATTGGCAGCCGCTCGTTCCAAATAAGTATGCCGTTGTGAACAGCATTGCGCTTTTGCGACAGAAAGACCGAAAGACTGAGAAAGGGGCGCTCATCTGAGCCGCCCCTTTCTCGTCAGTAGCAATCACTCATGTTGTTGGTGGCGCAACGCACGACGCGCTTTGGATCATAGGTGAAGTGCATGAGGTCATCGCGGTAGTCAATCTGTACCGTGAGTGCGTGGAGCGTTTCAGCGCCAAGAAAGCCGGCGATTTCGACGCCGATCCCGCGGCTCATGGCGGTGTTTTCCATGCCCAACATCCCCGGTGACGGGTACTTGAGGTTGGCGAAGGTGAGGGTGAGCGGACCGGTGGTGTAGGTTTTCTTTACTTTGCCGGAGATGCCGACAATGTCCACATAGGATCCATTGGAAACCTTACCGACCTGGCGCGCCATGCCTGGGGAGATCGAATCGAATTGCGCTCCGGTATCCACGATAAACAGCCGTATCGGACCGTCATTGAGCCGAATGGGCAGGATGAGGTCATGGCCCGCGCGCATCACCCTTGTCCAGGTTCTCATACTGGCATCGATGTAGATGTCCTGGGGCGGCTGGTCTGAGGCCGAGGTGTCGGTGGCAAGGGTTGGCGCGGTCGCCTTGGCTTGCTCTTCGGGGCGGGTCGGCAGGGGATCCAGCTTGAGCAGATGTCCCGGGAAATCCAAGGTGAGCAGGAAGTTTGAAAAAACGTCGCCGCCGATCAGTCCATCCTGTGTTTGGAGGCCTTTTGAGTTCGCTTCCAGGATTTCTACATCGCAGTTTTCAAAT
>CAXTRN010000095.1:0-13723 GCA_964246645.1 uncultured Acidobacteriaceae bacterium | reverse complement strand
TTTGAACGTTTGCTTGATCTTCTTCTCGACGATGGCCAACGTCTGCTCGATCGATTTCCCGAACATGTAGCACGGGTCCAGCACGATGCTGCCTTTGGTGCCGACTGCGGTGAAGCTGTTCACGGGGCCGCCATAGTAGCCGACGCTGAACTGCGCGAGCTTGTTGCCGGGAAACCGCAGCGTGACGGCCACCGTATCGTCGAAGGTCTGATCAAATCCGGAGCTCGGATGCCGCGTGCCCACAGCCGAAACAACCTCCGTCGGTTCATCGCTGAAGATGTAGCGCGCCGCGTTCACCGGGTACGGTCCCATGTCCAGCACAGGCCCCGCCAGGTCGCCCGACGACGCGCGATGGTTCTTTGGATCGACCGGCTGCGCAAAGGTGGAGGAGAACGTATGCACCTCGCCGATTTTGCCGGACCGTATGGCGGCGATTGTCGACAGCGTTCCCGGCTCGAAGTGCAGGCGGTAAGCAACCATCAACTTCGCCGAGCTCAAGCGCGCCGCGGACAGGATTTCTTCACACTTGGCGGTTGAAACCTCAAGCGGCTTTTCGCTCAGGACATGGATGCCGGCCCGCAGGGCAAGCGTGATGAACTCCGCATGCCGCCAATTGGGGGTCGCGAGATAGATCGCGTCAAAGGTTCCGGAGGCAACCGCCAGGGGGAACTGCTCATAGGTGAAGGTCGCCTTCACCTTGTACTTTTTGCCGAGCTTGCGAGCTTTCTTGGGGTCAGAGGTGACCAGCGCCGTAATTCTCGAATTGCCGGTGTGCTTCACCCCAGGCATCATGTCTTCCTGCGCAATATCGCCGACGCCGACGATGGCATAGCGAATCTTCTTTTTGGAACCGAAACCGAACAAACCCATGGTGTTGTATCTCCTCGATGGCGCGTACGGAGGCGCTGCCTCGCAAGATTTGTTGGATGCAGATTCGCGGGAAGCAGAGAAACAGTCGCGGATACGCCCGTGCGGTGGGTTACGGCTTTTCGGACGCGAGCTGCTGGGCAGCTTCGGTCAGATGCGCAAAGCCCTCGCTCGTGTAGGCGGCGTGGGTCGACCAGCGAATCCTGCCTGTGCGGTCGACAAGCAGCACATACGCGGCTTCGGACTGATTGGAAAGGTATCCCGAGGCGTGTTTCCAATCGTCCTCATGGTCGACAAGAGGGACGAAGTTCGGTTTGAGCACGTCCGGCACGGCTTTGCGAATGGAGTGCAACACAAAGCCGCGCGCAAAGCCGGGCACCTCGGCAATCATCGCCATATCGTAAAACCCGATCGCGGGCAGGTGCGCCAGCTGCAGCCGTACCGGCTTTTCCCAGGCGGTGGTGGCGTCCTGGGAATGCCTTCCAAAGCCGATGATGAGAACGGTCGCGCGCGCGGGCAGTCCCCGGGGCAGCACCAGGGCATGCCCGTCGAGCGTGGTTGTTTCCACGGCCGGGATAGTCGCTGGATTCGGTTCCGCCATACCGGTCGCGCCCGAAAGCAGGGCAACAACGGCGCAGGCATAAACGACCGAACGCCGCACCGGTGCCCACCAGACTCGCGCGCCGGATGGTTTCAAATCCATGGCGATACGCATCCGCGGTGACCCGGAAGGAGTCGTCTGCGGCCGCCGCGCGCCGCCGTGAAATGAGAAAGTATGTGCACTCAATCTGCCATGTCTCGAGCTATAAGGTGCGGATGTGCACGAAATAGGTTGCCGGCACTATGGAAAGGGAGGAAGCTGCCGAACCGATGTGCCGAACCGATGTGCTGGACCTCAGCGCGGCGCAGAAAGCCCCGGCGTGACCGGCACGATGTTCGATGAAGCATGCGTCTCCGGATCCAGGGCGATTTCCTCTGCTGAAGCCAATGCCCGCGCTTCCTGCAGGCTGGCGCCCGCTTTCAGGATCGCACGGTCGCCGTGCTGCTCGGTTTCCGCGGAACTCAATATATGGCGCATGGCCGATTCACGGAAAGTGTGCGGCGGTTGCGCGCTGACCAGGCCACGCATGATGCCGAGGATGCCGTTCACGGTATCGGTTGTGTGCTGGGCCGCCAGGGTATCCGGCGCAATCTCCTCGACCCGCAGGTGCAAAGCGCCGCTGTAACGCACGCTTGCCACCAGTTGCGTGTCCACCGGCACCGGCAATTCGAAGCCCATGACCGCCAGCCGGCCATCCTGCCCAAAAGGCAGACCGATGCGCCCGATGCCCCAGGCGAGCGACAATAATGGCACCTCATGAAATCGAGAGGCCAGCAGGGACGAGCCGGGTCGCCACAGGGCCGCGGCCTGCGACCGGTCCAGCATGGAATGAATCTGCTCGACGGAGGGCGCATTGGAGGCGGCTACGGTGTCGTATCCGAGTTGGGTCACGCGCAGGGTTCGACCCTCTACTGGAATGGAAAAGATCTCGTGACCGGCATAGCTTTCTGTGGACCGCGCCAGCCCGACAAGATATTGTCGCAGTCGGCCCCCATCGACATGCCCGACAAAAACCTCCGAGTAGGCCACCGCTCCATTGGGTCCGTGAGGATCGGCCATCCGGTGCAGGGCAAACGCAACCGACTCGAGATCCCGTTCCGGATCGATGCCGGTCTGGTCGATAAATTTCTGCAGATCGCGGCTGCGATGCGGCGCAACCAGATTTCCCGGCTCGTCCCAATGCGTAATGGCACGAAGCGGCCGCAGGTTCATATAGACGATCGCATCGCTTTCCGGCAAAAGGCGAGCGGCCTCCGGGGGCGCCTTCGCCCGCAGGAACAACAAAAGCGCCAGCGCGGCGAAGATCGCCAAGCCCACCGACAAGGGCCACCAGGATCGTCGTTTGGCTGTCATTCGCGAATGGAAAACGTGAAGATTTTGCCGGCATTGGCTACGCCCGGTGTATTCGAAGAACCCGGCGGCAGCACCCCGTACTCGCCCTTTTCAATGTCGGCCGGCACGGTGAACTGATACATCTGCTTGCTGATTTTTTGAGGGTGGAACTCGATCTCGTCACGCTCGGAGCCTGTTTCCGTGTGGAACACACCGCCGGTTTTCACGCGAAACTCGCGCCCACCTCCGTGCTCCCGAAACCGCAGCAGATCGTATTCTTCTGCCTGCGTGCCGGCAGGAGTGTAGATGAGCAACTGCACCCCGGTGGGTACGGTTAGCGGTGACTTCGCACCGTCGACATGCCCATTCAGGTCCTGCTTGACGATGTTGTTGGTGACGGTACTTTTTATCCAACCGCCCGACTTGAATTGCACGCGCTCGGTTCGCAGCGGCACCCATTGCCCCGTTTTGTCTTTGTAATACACCCCGATCTCGTCCACCCCGGCGCCCAGCGGCGCAACCTCGACCGGGTTGGCGTGGACGGCAAGACCGGCGCCGCGGGCCTGCATCGCCGCGATCACCTGCTGCGAAAGTCCTGCGTTCTTGAGGGCGATGAGGTCATCCGGAGCTGTATCGTAGGCGCTCGGCTGCGTGGCGATGGCTTGCAAAATGACCGTGTCATCCAGACCCGCCTTGCCCATGCGCAGGATGGTGTCGTTGGTGAGCGGACGGGGCCTGCTGACATCCTGCGCGGCGCGGCTTTGTTGAAGGGGCCCGTCCGACTCTGAGGCGTCCGCGGGGGCTTGCGCGCGCAGGCTGCCCCAGCCGAGGCCCAAGCCGAGAAGAAGAACCGAAACCGCGCTCACGTGAAAGCGCCTGGTGCACAGCATGGGCAACATGCTACCACCGCGCCGGCAGCTATGGTATGCTCAGCCTTGCGTTGCAGCGGTTTGCAGCGCGGACGTGCCGTTTGGGCTGGCGTAGCTCAGTTGGTAGAGCACCTGATTTGTAATCAGGCGGTCGGGGGTTCAAATCCCTTCGCCAGCTCCAGACCATCGCAGCACGTCCACTGTAGTTTTGATTGCACTGTCAGTCATCCCGTCTACAGTCTTTTCCGCATGGTTCTGCCACGGTGAATCCCTGCGCAGCCGGCGGAAGATCGTGGCCGGAGGATCGGCAGCAGGGCACAGGTGGCCGAGTGGTTAATGGCAGCAGACTGTAAATCTGCCCCTCATCGAGGTACGGAGGTTCGAATCCTCCCCTGTGCACCACGTCAGCAGCGTTTCGACAGGACGGCTCACCGGTGAAGCCGGCCGGTACGGGGCGTCTCGTCGTCGCGATTGCGGTGCTCGCGCTTTTGGCTGCGTTTGTGTGGCGCACCATGGAGCCGGGGAAGTATCAACAGCTGACCTGGCTGTTATTGGGATTTTTCGCCCTGCGCGTTGTGCTCGGGTGGGCACGTTCGCGTAGGATAGACAAAAGCCGTTCGACAGATCCGGAAGGACGGCTTTTGTAACGCTGATTTCGTAGAAGGCTGATGTAGCTCAGTGGTAGAGCACTCCCTTGGTAAGGGAGAGGTCATGGGTTCAAGCCCCATCATCAGCTCCAGATTCCGGGAAGTGGACGGTTTGTCTACATCCAGCGAGGTAACGGTTTCGGGTTCCGTCCGAGGCGGGTTACGCTTGCGAACGCGGGAGTAACTCAGTGGTAGAGTCACAGCCTTCCAAGCTGTTGGTCGCGGGTCCGATTCCCGTCTCCCGCTCCAAATTTAGTAAGAAGGGCAGCACCGCGTCATGGAGCAGGGATCCGCAGGCATGGGCTCGACAAATGTAACAAGCTCGATAAACTCAATGGAAACAGTGGACCGCAGCCGCGCCCTGTATGAGCGCCCCGTGCTCGGTGTTGAGGATGAGGTGACCTTTCGCGAGGTCCGCACCGCAGTGGATCGCAGCTTTTCGAGCCCTGAAGTGAAGGCTTTTCTAAAAGCGCTTGACCGTGCCGGCTTGCGTATTCGCGACTTTGCCGCGGTTCTTCGTGCCGGCAAGCTCGGCGCTTCGATTCCTGGACAGTACGCGCAGCTTTCGCCGAGCGATCAGGGCCAGATCCGGGAGTTTTACCTGGCGTCGCTTGAAGCAGTGGCCTTGCCGCTGCGTGACAAATTTTTCAAGCTCTACGCGTACTACTGAGTCGTACTTCCTAATCTCGGGTTGGCGATCCTCTCCCGTACTTTCCGTTGCAAGACAGGTGAGTGAAACTTCTCGCTTTCATCCTGCAATCTTTTCGTGGATAATAGACGTGGACGCAGCCAGTAATCGTGCGTCCTGCCCCGTCGAGATTGTGGGTTTTAGACGCAGGGCTCCATACCCTGCGTCGCGGCGTGTCAGGCTCAACCTGATTCGTTGCTTGCCAGCCGAGGTGGCTGGCCAAATGAAAGGAAACCATGCGCGAGATCATCACCCTTCAATGCCCGGTCTGTAAAAACCGCAACTATTCCACTACCAAAAATAAAAAGACCACGACGGGCCGTCTCGAGTTTTCCAAATTTTGCAACACCTGCCGCAAGCATACGGATCACAAAGAAACCAAGTGATCGTTTCCGCTGACTGCTTCCTCGATTTTCGCGCATTGCTTCACTGCCGAAGATCGATCACCGTCAGCGGAGCACTCCACAGGGGAATAAGCTCAACGGTTAAACTGTCGGTCTCCAAAACCGAACTTCTCGGTTCGAATCCGAGTTCCCCTGCCAGTTCTTCCCGGTGCACACCGACACGCACCCGTTGTACCCAGCATCAGTCTGTTTTATCGGCTGTAACCCGAACGAAGGCAGACTCAGGAGCCGAACCATGGCTGAACCCGCTGTTCTTGAAACCGCTCCGCAAAGCACGGCTGTCGAGCACGCCAGCGCCGGCCCGCAGCGGCTCGCGGAGTTCCTGAAAGAAACGCGTCAAGAGATGCACAAGGTGGTCACCCCGACCAAGACCGAAGTGCAAACCAACACTGTGATCGTGATCGCCACGGTCTTCTTATTTGCGGCCTATTTCGCGGTGATCGACAATACGCTGGGCCGGTTGATCGACCGCGGCCTGCTCAAGCTCACCGGCCACTAACCGAGCTCCTTTCGAGAAAAGAGTTATGCCAGAAGAACTGGAACAAACCGAGCCGTCGCTTGCGGTCGCAGATGAGACGGAAGCCTTCGACGCCGGCACCACGGGCGAGGGTGGCGAACCGCCGGCCGAGGCGGTTGAAACGCCCGAGGCGCCGCCTGAAAACCACTTCAAGTGGTACATCATTCATGCCTACTCTGGCTTCGAACGTAAGGTGAAGGAATCGCTGCAAAGCCGCGTTGCCGCGTACCGCCTGGAAGACCGTGTCGGCCGGATCGAAATTCCCACGGAGCCGACAACGGAACTACGGAATGGGAAAAAGTACACGATTGATCGTGTGTTTCTTCCCGGTTACGTTTTTGTCGAAATGGCGCTCGATAACGATCTTTGGCATGTGGTGAAAAATACGCCGCGCGTGACGGGATTTTTGCAAACCGGCGACCAGCCGAATGCGCTTTCCGAGTCCGAAGTAAACGCGATGCTGAATCGTGCCGACGTGAGCAAGGACAAGCCGAAGCTTAAGCTCAAGTTCACAAAAGGGGAGCAGGTTCGCATCACCGAGGGCCCCTTCGCAAACTTCAACGGCGCGGTCGACGACATCAACGAAGACAAGCAGACGCTCAAGGTCATGGTTTCCATCTTCGGTCGACCCACACCCACCGAAGTGTCGTTTGCGAGTGTCGAAAAATCGGACGAGTAACGCCGGGATCACCGGGCATCTTCTGCGCCGGCGTAAAACCCGGTCATTTCGGCACGGGCATTCGGCGCAATCATCTGGCGCTCAGGATTCATTGCTTTCGGCTCCTGGTTGCGTTTCGCATCATCATCTTTGTCGAGCAAAGCTCGCTTTTTAATAAGGACGTATCGTTATGGCACCGAAGAAAATTAATGGTTATGTGAAGTTGCAGGTTTTGGCAGGCAAGGCGACCCCCGCTCCCCCGATCGGTCCCGCGCTCGGTCAGGCGCAGGTCAACATCATGGAGTTTTGCAAACAGTTCAACGACCGCACCAAGGATCCGGGTCTCACCGGCATGAAGATTCCGGTTGTGATCACCGTCTTCGCGGACCGTACGTTCACCTTTGTTACCAAAACGCCGCCCGCCCCTGTGCTGTTGCTCAAAGCGTCCGGCGCGGCCAAGGGCTCCGGTACGCCGAATAAGGACAAGATCGGCAAGGTCACCGAAGCGCAGATCATGGACATCGCGAAGCAGAAGATGCCGGATATGAATGCAGCAACGGTGGAAGCGGCAGCCAAAACGATTCGCGGTACAGCACGGTCTATGGGACTCGACGTCGTCGCCTAAACACCACAAATCTCGCGGTGCAGGCGCGAAACGGCACCTGTATTTGAGTACAGATTGAGGATGCCCAGTGATGCAACTGATCACTGGGCATCTTTGTGCGTAGCCGCAGGAGCACCGACGCTCGTCAGGTCACTTCGTGGCAACTGGTTTAATGGCTAGGATCGGGTTCCGCAGGACCCCGTCGACCGCACTTTCCCGTGTCGGTACTCAAGCAAAGAGCGATCCTTGCGCGGCGGTCAGCGCTCCCATCCCGGCATCGCCGGAAGATTGCGGCTGCTTTCGGCGGAGAGTCTCCCTTTGGCCCACATCTCTGGTTAACAGCGCGTCAGTAGATCGCTCGGCTAAACCATATCGCGCGCATGCTTGCCGTAGAAGAACCGCCATCTGCCGGCGGTACGCGCCGTCTGCAAAGTCTGCTGTCGCAAAACGACGATCGTACTCGCCGGTCAGATGCGGGAAGTGCTCGCGAACGAAACTCAGCCAGGTAGGACGCGAACACGACTTCAAAAACAGGGGAAAACCGGCAAGAAAGCTCGCACCGACTTCGGCGGCTTGCTTTGCCACGCGATCAATCGACGCCTTGCTGTCGTTGATGCCGGGAAGCAGCGGTGAACAAAGAATGCCGGTGTGGATGCAGGCGTCCCGCAGTCGGCGTACCGCTGCGAAGCGCAGATCCGGTCGGGGCGCGCGCGGCTCCAGCTTACGTGCAAGGCTCGTTTCGGTCGTTGTGATGGTGACATGAACGACCAGGGTATTGCGTTCAGCGATGCGCTTCAGCAAATCGATGTCACGTACGATCAAGTTTGATTTGGTGATCAATCCAAGCCGATACCCGCGCCGGCGGCTGAAGACCTCAAGCAGGCTCCGGGTGAGACCGACCCGGCGCTCGATCGGTTGGTAGGGATCGGTCGCTGTCCCGATCGCAATCTCTTCGCTTGGATCCGTGCGACGTAACTCCTGTTCCAGCAGCCACGCCGCATTTTCTTTCAGGTAAATTTCGCGCTCAAAAGCGATCGCCCAGGATTGTTCCGGTCCCTCGTAGCGACCGATCGGCACGTCGCTGATCGTCTTCGGCTCCAGGAACTCGTGAGTGTAGCGAGCGTAGCAGTACTTGCAACCGAACTCGCAGCCGCGGTAGGGGTTGATGGACCATTCCAGGGAGAGTTGCCGCTTGCTCACAGAGCGGTTCAACAGCGAGCGCGCCCGCATGGCACGAAATCGGATCATGTGCCCATCGGCAGCCTCGGTCGCCTCCGCGGCAAGCCGGGCGATACCGGTGGGGGCGAGGGAGAGAATGGGAAAAAGGACCGGTTCAACGGCCTGAAGTTCGGCCCCGAGTTTCGCCATATCTTCGCCTCCGTGAGCTTCACTCTATGCGGCCTGGCATCGGTCGTCAACACATTTGTTTTGCACGCTATACTCCGAGCATGAGGATCGCCCTCCCCGACATCGCTTCACCTTGGAGCCGAGCGCTGGGTCGCCGCTCACGGGTGCACCGCCGCGATCGGGAGCGCCCGGAGAGCTTAAGCGCACCGCGTTTCCTTTTCCTCCGCTTGAGCGACATGCAGGGCGGATCGCGTACACGGGTACTCGGACGGGTGATCCGTGGCGTCGAGCTTGCCTGGTTTCGGGCGTAAGTGCGATCCATCGTGCCGCAGCAGGTGGACGTCATGCGTGATCTGTTGCAGGCTCTGCTCGATCACTTTTGGGAGGCGCGCCGCGCGCGAACGCCGCGCGAAGCGAAGCTCTACCCAGGCGGCTATCTCCTTAGCTACAGTGCGTTGATTCAACGCGCAGGCTTGATGGTGGAAGCGCGCCGTCTCGGCGGTCCTCTCGCGGAGGTCTCGGCTTTGTGCACGCTTCGCGGCTGGCCGCCCCTCGCGGCTCTGGTTGTGCGACAGGACCGTGCGCAACCCGGGGTCGGCTACTTTCGGCGACCCGGCAGCGCCAAAGTGGATCTGATCACCAACGAACACCTCCAAGGCTGGGAGAAGGACGTACAGGCGTGCATGGCTTTCAGCGCCCTGCCGCACCGAGCGCCGTTGTTGCAGAAAAAGATCTGAGCTTGGTTTGCATCGTGATCTTGTTTGAGCGCCACTTGACACAAGCCGCATCTTCTATCAAGATAAAAGAGTTGCCCAGGCTCCAACGCCGGCAGCCGAACCACGCCCATGCGGAGGATTGCATGTTCTTCAGGCAAGCAGCCTGAAACTTTCAGGGGTGGCAGGCAAGGATACGTATGGCTCGCAAAATCTCAAAGAATCTGGCCAAAGCGCGCGCTCTCGTGGAGAAGCGTCCCTATGTCTTGGCTGATGCTATTCCGCTGCTGCAAAGCGCAAAATATGCGAAGTTTGATGAAACGGTCGATCTGACTTTGCGTCTCGGTGTCGACACGCGACACGCGGATCAGATGGTACGCGGCACGGTCATTCTGCCTCATGGCCTGGGCGGCAAAAGCAAGGTTGTGGCCGTGATTGCTTCAGGCGACAAGCAGCGCGAGGCGGAGTCGGCCGGTGCGGAGTTTGTCGGTGGCGACGATCTCGTGGAAAAGATCCAGAAAGAAAACTGGACTGACTTTGACGCTCTGATTGCTACACCAGACATGATGCGGTCCGTGGGCCGTTTGGGCAAGGTACTCGGTCCGCGCGGCCTGATGCCGAATCCGAAGACCGGTACCGTGACCACTGACGTCGCCGGCGCGATCCGTGAGATCAAAGCCGGTAAGGTAGAGTTTCGCGCAGATAAGACGGCATTGGTGCACGTTCCGGTCGGCAAACTTTCCTTTAGTCCGGACAAGCTGCAGGAGAATGCCCTTTCGGTGGTGAACGCGGTTGTCAAGGCGAAGCCCTCAGCGGCCAAGGGCAAATACGTGAAGCGGATCATTCTGTCGTCCACGATGGGGCCTGGCATTGAGCTTGAGGCGGAGACCGCCGATGTTGGAAAGTAGGGCCAGATCTCTGGCTCCACTCCGCAGCTGACCCGCAAATGATTGAGAAGCATCCGGCGTACGAAGCGCCACAAATGGAGCTAGCTGCAACGCTAGCCGCTAAAGGCTGATTCTATGGCACTGACGAAAGCACAAAAAGATAAAAAGGTTTCGGCCCTCGCCGCCGATCTCGAGAAAAGCACATCGGCGATCATCGGTACCTTCAAGGGGCTGACTGCGTCGAAGGACTTCGATCTGCGTAGGACGGTTCGTGCCGCCGGTGGTTCATACCACGTCGTAAAAAACAAACTGGCCGCGAAGAGTTCGCAGGGAACCAAGGTTGAGGCCGCGCTCCAGGGGCTCAAGGGTGTGAGCGCCGTGGCTTACACCGCCGGCGACCCCGTTGCGCTTGCCAAGGCGCTATCGACCTGGGTGAAAGACAATGCCGAGTTCACGTTCAAATTAGGAATCGTGGATGGCAAGGTTATCACAACGGAGGAGATTGGCAATCTGGCCAATTTACCGGGCAAAGAGGAGCTCTTCTCGAAGCTACTTTTCCTGATCAATGCGCCCGCGCAACGACTTGCCACTGTGATCAATGCGACCGGCCGGAATCTAGCCGTGGTCGTCAACCAGGCGGTAGAGCAGGAGAAGATCCCGGTTGCGGGTGCTGCTTCGTCCTTCGCTGCCTCTACGGTACCGGCGGCACCTGCCGCGGCTCCCGTGGAATCACCTGCAGCGCCGACCGCAGGGTCGCCGGCTCCCGGCGAGGTTCCGGCTGCGACCGATCTGACGGAGTCAGTCCCCGAACCGGTTCTAGCTGAAGCACATGCCGAGGAAGCCCCGACGCCCACCGAGCAGATCGCGGCGCACCCCGCTTCCGAGGCTGACGCGACTGCGGAGCAACCCAGCGGTGCCGCTGAGCCGGAAAACGGAACGGCTTCGCAGGCGGGGGAAGCAGCCTCGTCTGATCCAGTCGAGGGCAACTAGCCTTTCAGGAATCACCAGGTTTTGTCGTCTTTGTGGCGGGGGCGCAGTCTGAGCGCATCGGAACCCTGACAGAAAGTACGGCGACTTCAGGCGTAAGTCTGAGGGAAGCAGTTGAGCAGCATCCAGGCAGCACTTAGTCAGAATTTGAGCAACAGCGTCGCGGTAGCGGCGAATTTCAGGATCAAACGGAGAACATCATGGCGGACATTCAACAGATTGAAGACGCGATTGTGAGCCTTACGTTGCTTGAGGCAGCGGAGCTTGTGAAGAAGCTTGAGGAGCGCCTCGGCGTGTCTGCAGCAGCAGCGACAGCAGCAGCCCCGGCGGCCGGTGGCGGCGCAGCAGCCCCGGTCGTTGAGGAAAAAACCGAGTTTACGGTCATCCTGAAGGATGCCGGCGCGAACAAGATCAACACCATCAAGGCTGTGCGCGAGGTAACCGCGCTCGGTCTGAAGGAAGCCAAGGATTTGGTCGACGGCGCACCGAAGCCCTTGAAGGAGAACATCTCCAAAGAGGATGCCGCGGCGATCGCCAAGAAGTTCGACGGCGTCGCGACAGTGGAAATCAAGTAAGCTCGCTCCTCTTGAGGCACGTTGGTTGCAAGGACGGCCGGGTTCGCGCCCGGCCGTCCTATCGCCCTATGCATTCAGTCGCAGTGTCATAGCATCTAAGAGAAGTTATAGAGAAGTTGCACACAAACGAAATCCACGTTATCCTTCTCCTTGGAAGATACATAGGTTATCCGTCCTTCGTTTCGTCATCCGGCATGGCATGGGAGCGCGGCGTGGGCTCTGAGTCAACGTAAACAGACGTTAGCAGCATCCGGTTCATCTCGCGTTTGGGCGCGCGGGTTAGGGAGCCGGCCATCTTGTGATCCGAGCGGCGGGGTCGGCAGGGTGAAACGCACGTACCAGCGGCAGGCTTGAGCTTCCCGGGCAGAAGTTCAAAGGCGGCGACTATTCAGCGTTTCCAGCGGGACATCCTTAGCGGTTCTCTATCGGCGCTCTCCGGGCAATGTTTCCGGCAGGGCGCATTCGTCGTTTCGTCTCCCCGGTACGGTTTGCGAGCACGACTGGTCGCATAGCAGTTCCGTGTGGCACGCGTGACGGGGCAGTCATCGCATTCCACGTCAGCCTCTGTGAGGCAGCCCTCAATTTCCCTAACCCGGCAGAATGCTTCGCTGGGTCGTTTGCAAGACGCCACAGGTATGTTCGCCGCGAGGAGCGGAAGGTACCGCAGGGCGCAGTAGTTCCGTGAGAAGAGTCCTTTATTGACTTCTTCTCCCTTTCAGGGCTGTGCCACAGCCGTCTTTGACGCGCGCCGGCACACTCGGGGAGGCCTCGAGATACGCACCAGGAGAGAGCATGTCGACTACCCCGACTTCCGAAACGCGCGCACTTCGCACCCGTCTCGATTTTTCCAAGATCCCTACCAGCATTCAAATTCCCAATCTTATCGAGGTGCAGCGCCGGTCCTACGAGCGTTTCCTGCAGATGGACAAGCTTCCGCAGGAGCGCGAGGACAACGGGCTGCAATCGGTTTTTACCTCTGTGTTTCCCATCACGGATTTCCGCAATGTTTCTGAACTTGAATTTGTGGACTACACGATCGGCAACTGGGAATGCAAGTGCGGCTACCTCAAAGGGCTCAACCACCTCCGCACGACCTGCTCTACCTGCGGCCATATGGTCATCACCGACCCATTTCACCCCGGCGATGTTTTGTGCAAATTCTGCGGTACGTATAACAAGAACACCCCTGATTTCTGCACCAAGTGCGGTGATCCTGTGGGCCTGCAGTTGAAGTATGACCAGGCGGAGTGCGAAGAGCGCGGCATGACGTATTCCGCGCCACTCAAGGTCACAATCCGATTAAAGATCTACGACAAGGATCCTGAGACCGGCATCAAGAGCCTGCGCGACATGAAAGAGCAGGAGGTCTTCTTCGGCGACATCCCGCTGATGTCGGCCAACGGCACCTTCATCGTCAATGGGACCGAACGCGTCATCGTTTCGCAGCTGCACCGTTCGCCCGGCGTGTTCTTTGAGACAGCAAACAACCGCACTTACTTCCTGGGCAAGATCATCCCGTACCGCGGCAGCTGGGTCGAATTTGAGTATGACCAGAAGAACATTCTTTACGTTCGCATCGATCGCAAGCGCAAGTTCCTCGGCACGATCTTCCTGCGCGCGCTCGGCTTGCGCACCGATGAGGAGATTCTCAAAACCTTCTACACCGTCGATACCGTCACGGTAAACGAAGGCAAGCTGACTTGGGCGATCACTGAAGAGGGCAAGCCCACCAACATCGGCGGCACTCGCACGACCGCGTCGATCAAGGGCGCGGACGGCGCGGAGGTGCTGGCCTCCGGCAAGAAGATTACGCCGTCGGCGTTGCGCAATCTGCGTGCGGCCGGCATCACCTCGGTCGAGGTCGAAAACGGCGAATTTGAAGGCGCTATCACCGCGGCTGACGTGGTGGATATGTCTACCGGTGAGCTGCTGTACGAGGCCAATCAGGAGCTTTCGGCGGATAAGTTGCACAAGATCGCGCAGTCCGGGGTCACAAGTCTCGAGGTTTTCTTTCCCGAGCGTGATGA
>CAXTRN010000094.1:0-13871 GCA_964246645.1 uncultured Acidobacteriaceae bacterium | reverse complement strand
CTCCTTGGGCTGGTAAGCGCGGGGCTCGCCGTTGTGCCGGCCGCCTGTGCCGCACTGCTGCTGCATCTGGTGGGCAGGATCGTGGAACACCTTGGCCACGCCGCGCTCGGCGATGTGCGGGTGCCGGCTCCCCCCACGGCAGGGATTGTGCTCTTCTGCATGCTGCTGGTTTTTGCCTGTTATGCGTTGCGTGCGCGGCAACTCGCGCTCGCCTGGAGCGGGGCGGGCGCGGCCGCTTTGCTTTGGGTTGTGGTTCTTTGGCCTGCGCCTCCCCTGCTCCACCCCGGCACGCTGGAAGTCACGGCCCTCGATGTGGGGCAGGGCGATTCCCTGCTGGTCGTCTCGCCGGAGGGCCGCACGCTGCTGGTGGATGCGGGTGGGCCGGTGGGCAGTCTAAAAACCCGCTGGGATGTTGGCGAGCAGGTCGTTGCGCCTTATCTTTGGTCGCGGCGCGTGCGCGGGCTGGATGCGGTGCTGATTACCCACGCACACAGCGACCACATCGGGGGTATGCCTGCGGTTTTGCGCGATCTGCGGCCGCGCGAGCTTTGGTTCAGCATTGAGCCCGGGGTATCGCCTGCGTTGGAAGACCTGCTCACCCAGGCGCACGCGCTTGGCATCGCTGTCCATGCTCTAGCCGCCGGCGACCGGTTTGCCTGGGGTGGTATGGACGCGGACGTGCTCGCACCGGAGCGGAGCTACCAGAACCCCGGGGAAGCCCGCAACAATGATTCGCTGGTGATGCGCCTGACCTGGAAAAAGGCCAGCGTTTTGCTCGAAGGCGATGCGGAAGCTCCGAGTGAGGCGGCGAGGTTGGCGCAGGGGCGGCGGCCGATGCCGGGCACGCGGCTCAAAGGCGCCCACCACGGCAGCCGCACGTCCACCAACCCCGAATTCCTGGCCGCGGTTGCGCCCCGCGTCGCCGTGATCAGCGTGGGCCAGCACAATACCTTCGGTCATCCGCGGCGCGAGGTGCTCGACCGGCTCGAAGCGGCACACATTCGCACCTTCCGCACGGACCGTGAGGGCGCTGAAACCTTTCTGCTCTACCCGGACGGCCGCCTCACAACGGAACAGGATTCCCCATGACCCCGTCGTTCGCCCAAGCCCGCTGTTCGTTCATGTGTTGACGGTTGGGACGATCATCCTACACAGGATGCATGACTGCATCGGCGCGTTGGGAAAGGCGTTCGTCGCATACTGGATGAGAGGCAACAAATGCCGGAGGTGTAGATGAACGAGTTTGATCGGAACGTGCACGGCGACGAGCAGGCAGCAGAAGAGAGCTCAGGAGCGGCCGGCTCTTTGGCTCCGGCTGAAGCGCTCTCCCAGGGTGGCAAGCGGCAGCTTTCACCCGCCGAGCAGGAAGAAGCCAAGCTGATCCGTCGTTTGCAATTCATGATGAACATGGTGATGGGCGTGATCGCACAGGACAACAGCTTGAGCTACGACGACGCGGCGACCATGATCGCCGATGCCCGCCATGCCGCCCTGGCCATGTTTCCAGGCAAGGACCTCGCGTACGACCTGATCTGGCGGCCACGCTTTCAGCGGCTGATGCGGGAACGATTTCGGCTGGTGTAGCTTCCGCAGGCGCGGCTTCGGCAGGGTGAGATGCTGTCCGGCCGTCCCTTATGTCGGAAGCGAGGCAGCACGTTCCGACCGACCCGAAAGCTCGGCGGCGCGCGCTTCAGCATAGGCGGCAGCCCCGAGCAGAGCGCAGGTGTCGTCCAGGATGATGCGCACCGGCACTTCTTCGAGGATCGGCCGCATGCGGCCTTTATCCAAAAATGCCTCGGTAAATACGCCGTTCTGCATCAGTTTCAGCACTTTGGGCGCAATGCCGCCGCCAAGGTAGATGCCACCGGAGGCGAGCACGGTCAGGGCAAGATTGCCCGCCTTGGCACCGTATGCCGCGGCGAACAAGTTCATCGTTTCGACGCAGATGGGGCTTGTTCCTTCTTCCGCGCAGGTGCCGATGACGGCGTTTGGGTCTTCGTTGGCCATGCGCTCGCGAAGCCAATCGGGCTCTTCCATCTTCTGGTCGTCCCGTAAGAAGGTATACACATTGCGAATACCGAGCCCTGAAACGACGCGCTCAAAGCTGACACGCCCGTTCAAGGTACGGCGCAGGTAAGTCAGCAGGGCAATCTCGAGGTCCGTGCGAGGAGCAAAATCGACGTGCCCGCCCTCCGAGGCAATCGGGGTGTGCCGGCGCAGCTTCGCATCCCAGGCCAGTACCGATTCCCCAAGGCCGGTGCCGGCCGAAAGGAGGCCGCGATGGCCGACACCGGCGGGATCACCCTCATGCAGCGTAAACACCTGATTTTTGCCGAGCTCCGGGATGCCGTAGCCGTTGGCTTCGAGATCGTTGATGAGGAAGATGTGTTCGACGCCGGTGACATGCTGCAGGTCCCGTGCATCCAGGGTCCAGGGCAGGTTGGTGAGCTTTAGCCGGCCGTCACGCACCGGCCCCGGGCAACCGAAGCAGGAGGCGACGATGTCCTGCATCGGCTCTTTCCCCTTGCTCAGAAAGGCCTTCACTACATCGTCCAGGCAGGCGTACTCGGCAGCCGGGAACTTTTCTTCGCGCAACTGGACCAGCTTGCCTTCCGCGAAGTTATAAAGCGCAAGGTGGACCTTGGTACCACCGACATCCCCTGCCAAAATCATGCGTACTCGCTTTGCTTCAGTTCAAGTAACTGCTGAATCTTAACCGTTAACCTTAAATCGCGAGGGTGCCGACCCGACGGTCGCCTTCCGGTCCTTGAAAGATCTCGGTACCGGGAGGAAGTTGGGCCGCGGCGGCTTCATCCAGTTGCACAAACAAACGGCCGCTCGATGGACGGATGAGCTGCGAAGGAAGACGCTCCGGATCGCGCGGTCCTGTAAAGACCTCGGCCACGATGGCCGTTTTTGCAGCGCCGCCAATCTCAAAGGCGACGGCGGCCGCCTCGTTGATCACAGGCCAGGTCAGCGTAAGCCGCCAGGTGTCCTTTTGCGGCACGTGGTTGGCGACGCAAAGCCGCCCCATCTCGTGAAGTGCATCTGTGTGCGGAAAGAGAGAGGCTGTGTGCCCATCGTCGCCCATGCCCAACAGCAGCAGATCAAAGGCAGGAGACTCCGCACCTTCCAGTTTCAACGTGTTGCGCAGGGTGCTCTCATAACGCGAAGCGGCCTCTTCGGGGTCGAGCTCACCTTCCATACGGTGTACGTTTGCTGCGGAGATAGCGACGTGGTCGAGCAGCAGATTCTTGCAAACGCCATAGTTAGACTCCGGATGGCCGGGCGGTACGCAACGCTCGTCGACCCAGAAAAGCTGCAGCTTGTCCCATGGAACGGTATTGGCAAAGGGATGTGCAGGGTCGGCGAGGAGCTTGAACGCGGCTTGCGGGGTGGAACCGCCCGAAATGGCTACTCGCGCGACGCCCCGTTTGGTTACCGCCTCTTCGACTTTCGCCGCGAACTGCCGCGCGGAGGCCATAGCCAAAGCCTCCGTGGTGGGCCACACGAGATAGGTGATGGTGATCGGTTGCGGCATAGTTTAAGGACAGTCCGTCGGTAAAGAGTTCTGGTTCAGGTCCTGCGTTGCGGTTGTACGTTCCCCATTAAATCTGGCGGAGCGACGTCGCCAGACCCGGTAAAGAACGCACAACACGGAAGTGCAAACTACTTACAGTTTCGCCCAGCTGCGGCCGTCCTTGGCCAGCAGATCATCGGAGCTCTTAGGACCTGTCGTGCCGGCTTCGTAGTTGGGAAAGTCTTTCGGTGGATTCGTCTTCCAGGCTTCCAAGATGGGCGTCATCAACGCCCAGGTCGCTTCCACACCTTCCCGCTCGGCAAAAAGCGTGCCGTCGCCCAACATGGCATCGAGCAGCAAGCGCTCATAGCCATTGGCGGAGCTTTTGCCGAAGGCGTCAGCATAGCTGAAGTGCATCTCCACCGGCTTGACGTTGGTGGTCGGCCCAGGAATTTTCGCGCCGAACATGAGCGTGATGCCTTCGTCGGGCTGAATGCGCATCTTCAAAACATTGGGGAAAACCTGCGCATCGGAATCATTGGACTTGAAAAGGTGCAAAGGCGGCTGTTTAAAGGTCACCGTAACCTCGGTGACACGCTTGGCAAGTCGCTTGCCCGCCCGGATATAGAACGGCACACCGGCCCAGCGCCAGTTCTCAATGGACAATTTCATGGCCGCGTAGGTTTCTGTGGTGGACTCAGGGTTCACCCGGTCTTCCTGGCGGTACCCGATCACCTGCTGCCCGTCGACGGTACCCGCACCATACTGGCCGCGTGCGGTGTTTTCGACCGGTATGGGCTCGATGGCACGCCAAACCTTCAGCTTTTCGACACGTACCGCATCGGATTGGAAATTATCCGGTGGTTCCATGGCGACGAAGCTGAGCACCTCCATCACGTGATTCTGCAACACGTCACGCAGCGCGCCGGCGGTCTCATAAAACGGCCCGCGACCTTCAATGCCGATCGACTCGGCAGCCGTGATCTCGACGTGATCGACGTAGTTGCGATTCCACACCGGCTCAAAGATGCCGTTGCCGAAGCGAAAAACGAGGATGTTTTGAACCGTTTCCTTGCCGAGATAATGGTCGATGCGGAAGATCTGGTCTTCGCCCAGCACCGCATTCAGTTCCGCGTTGAGCTTTTGGGCGCTGTCCAGGTCCGTGCCGAATGGCTTTTCAATGATGACATTGACCCATTGGCCTTCTTCGGCCTTTGTCATGCCATGCTTGGCGAGGCGCTGGGCGATATCGGCGAAAAACTCAGGAGCCACAGCCAGATAAAACAGACGGTTGCCCTTGGTGCCCAGCTTTCCGTCTAGATCGGCGAGAAAAGCCTTCAATTTTTCATATCCGGCATCATCATCGAAGTTGGTGGCAAAGTACTTCACGCGATCGACGAAGGGCTTCAGCTTGGAGTCACCCGCATCCACGCCGCCGCCTTTTAGGATGCCGTCCTGCATATCGGCGGCAAAGGTGGACGACACATCGCGCCGTGCCACACCCACCACGGCAAAATCCTTCGGCAAGAGATTCTGCTGCTCCAGATGGAACAGGGCTGGCAGCAGCTTGCGCTTGGTAAGGTCGCCCGAAGCGCCGAAGATGACCACAATGCACGGCTCCGGCACGCGCTCATTGTCCTGAACCTTGTCCGGGCTATTGCCGGTTGTCGTGCGGTCCGTCAAGGACTGCCCCGCCTCTGCCACTACTGCCATCATCTTCTCCTTCGCTCCTAGCTGCCTGAGCGTCCGCTACTTCGCTGCCCTTGCCCGACGTTCGATGCCGCTGGACGCCTCAACGCTGCACATATCTCAGCCTCTCGTCTTGCCTCGGCGGCCTTCGCGAAAAGCGAGCCAACGATTTCTAGGCTACCCCAAGCCTTTCCTGTGCAGAAAACCACTCGTAAGTGCCGAAGGTACCGTTCCCGCTTCAGCGACGGCCAACGGAGGTGGTACCGGAGGCTTCGCCCGTATTTTGCGGAAAATCAGCCCCTTCGGAAACGCTTTGCCATTTGTTCAACTCTTCGGTCCACTGTTGCAGGCGCGTGCGGTACCGTGCGAGAGCCTGCTTGCCCAGCAAAAGATGGCTGGGTGGCTCGGACGAATTGACGGCGGCGACAATGGCCTCCACCGCGCGATGCGGATCGCCAGCCTGTTTGCCGGCTTGCGTGTTGAAGTATTCGCGCGTGGCGCCCACGGTGGTTTCGTAGTCGGAAATGCGGCGTCCGGCTTCGATGGCGGAGCGGCCCAGAAAATCGGTGCGGAATGCGCCAGGCTCGACGACCATCACATGAACGCCCATCGGCTTGAGTTCCGCAGCCAACGCTTCGCTCAATCCCTCGACGGCAAACTTGGAAGCGTTATAAAAGCCCCAACCGGCGGAACCGATAAGGCCGCCGATCGATGACATGTTGACGATGGTGCCGGAACGCCGCTCGCGGAACATGGGCAGAAACGCCTGGGTGACGTTGATGAGCCCAAACAGATTGGTATCGAACATCGGCCAATATTCTTCTTCGACGACCTCTTCCACGGCACCGCAAACGCCATAGCCGGCATTGTTCACGAGCACATCGATGTAGCCGACATGCGAAACCGCATCGGCTACCGCGTGATTGATGCTGTCGCCACTGGTGACATCGAGGGGAAGAATGGTGACGCCGCCCGGGAAGCGCGTGGTCAAGTCCTGAATTTTGCTGACATCGCGGGCGGTCGCGACCACATTGGCGCCGTGCTCGAGCAGATACTCCGCCATGAAACGCCCAAAGCCGGTGGAAGCCCCTGTGATAAACCAGTTTCCGCGTATCGCGCCGTTGTTCGCATTTGTCATGAACTATGGGATGGCGATTTGGCGGCTGGCGATGCTAGCAGAACACGGTTGCAGGAGAGAAGAGCAGAGCGGCACTCAGACTGCGGGCGCATTCGCCCTGAGTTGTGGCAATCTGTGACGATCCGTGACGATCCGTGCCGGTCCGTGCCGTTCTGCCGCGTGCTTGCCGCGTGCTTTGCTGAGTGCTTGCCAAGGGCTAAGGGCGCAACTCTTGCACGCCGCTCTCTCCGGCAACCAGCGCGAGCGTGGCCATGTGGGTAAACAGCCCATGCTCGACGACACCGACGATGCTTCGAATGGCCGCCGCGGTTTTTTCAGGGTCCGCGATAGCGCCGCAAAAGCAATCGAGGATCACATTGCCCTCATCGGTGATCCACAGCCCCTGCCCACCGCGCGCGGGCCGGAGCCTGGGGTTCAGGCCCAAGGCGTCCAGTTGGCGTTCGACCAGCGGCAAGGCCAGCTGGATAACCTCCACCGGGAGCGGAAATTTACCCAGCTGGGCGACGACTTTGGTGGCATCGGCGACCACGACGAACTGCCTGGCGGCCGAAGCGACAATTTTTTCCCGCAGCATCGCGCCGCCGCCGCCTTTGATGAGCGCAAGCCCGGGCGCAACCTCGTCCGCTCCGTCAATGTTAATGTCGAGGACAGGGGTTTCCGCGAAGTTGGTGATCGGAATGCCGAGCGACTCGGCAAGCGTGCGGCTGGCGTCAGAGGTGGCGATCGCCCGGATAGGCAATCCTGCCTGGACCCGCTTGCCAAGCTCCTGGATAAAGAGCGTGGCGGTGGTGCCCGTGCCGAGACCGACAGCCATGCCGGGCTCAATGAGCTCGACGGCACGTTGTGCGGCGAGAAGTTTGGCTTGGTCCTGGGTCATGGAAATTTACCTAACGAACATACAATCCGTGCTTCACACCGCCGTCCGTGTCAAAGCAGTGCGAGATGATGTCAAAGAACTTTGGATCGCCGTACTCAAAGTGACGCAGCATCGCAAATGCGACCAAGTCTGCTAATTGAATTAGACGCGTGGCTTGGGAATCAACAAACATCGGCACTTCTGCAATATTGCGTGTAACTCCGAAGCTATGGCCGGACGTTTTAAACTCGCGTGCAAGTGTCTGCATGCGACGCTCTGTGGTGCATTTGTCGAACACCATAAGGCCACGTTGCGTATCACCGCTTTTGTGCAGGCGCCCTAGGTACTGATCAAAACGACTTATGACTTGCTCGAAAGCAATTTGCGCGACATCTTGTCCAGAGAGTTTTGCTTTTTCAAGGACTGCGGCAAAGAGTCGTATGTTCTTCGGATACCTTTGTCGCACTCCGATAATGAGCGCGTCTTTTATCGCCTGTTCGCGTTCATTCTGTTGAAACTTCCGCCATCGGCCCTTGCCTGACCGCATGGGGCTTCCATGTAATTCCACCGACTCGGGCTCATTGGCATTGAAGCGCGCTGCGATCTCATTCAGGTCCTTATCGAGCCAGTGTGGATCGCGTTCGAATACTGAAAACCCTGCTAGCACGAAGAACTGCTGCGCCGGATCGCTTACGGAACCAGACTCATCAACATAGAGCAGGTGCATGAGCCTCCAGGTGCAAATGATAAGGGGCCGCTTTTCAGCGGCCCCTTGAGAGGTAGGCCAGGAGGATCAATCGTCCTACGCACCACAAAAAGGCGGTGCTCCCGACCCTTTTATAGGGTGACAGGCTACCGGTAGCCTGTCAACTACTTCTTCACCAGCAATTTTGCCTTTTCCACAACATTATCCACCGTAAACCCGAACTTCTCGAGCGCTGTCGGGCCGGGGGCTGAGGCGCCGAAGCGATCGATACCGATCGCGATACCATCGCGGCCGATGTACTTCCACCAGCCCATCGTGGCGCCGGCTTCCACGGAAACCTTCGGAACGCCGTGGGGGAAGATGCTTTCCTTATACTCTTCCGGCTGTTCCTCGAAGATTTTGAAACTGGGCATGGAGACCGTGGTGGCGTTGATGCCTTCAGCCTTGAGCTTTTCCGCAGCTTCGACGATCAGCTGCACCTCGGAGCCGGTGGCAACCAGGATGACGTCTTTGCCGTAGGACTCGAGCACGTAGGCACCCTTGGCCGCGCCCTCCATCACCTTGTATTTGGTGGTGTCGAGCGTGGGCAGGTCCTGGCGGGAGAGCACAAGGAACGAGGCGTTTTTGCGCTCCACCATCAGCTTCCAGCAGGCTGCGGTTTCGTTGGCGTCGGCGGGGCGGAAGTCGGTGAGCTGCGGGATGGCGCGCAGGGCCATCAGCTGCTCGATGGGCTGGTGCGTGGGGCCGTCTTCGCCGAGACCGATGGAATCGTGCGTGAAGATATAGAGCGAGTGCGAGCTTTGCAGCGCGCCCATGCGCAGGGCGGAGCGGCAATAGTCGGAGAAAGTGAAGAAGGTGGAGCCGAAGGGCAACAAACCGCCGTGCGCGGCGATACCGTTGACCGCAGCCATCATGCCGAACTCGCGGACACCGAAAAAGACGTTGCGGCCGGCTGGGTTCTGATGAAAGTTGTCGGAATCCTTGAAAATCGTCTTGGTGGAGCTGGTGAGGTCAGCCGCACCGCCAAAAAGCTCCGGCAAAACCTTGCCCAGGGCGTTCAGTACGATTTGACCGGCATTGCGTGTGGCAACCGGCTTTTCGGGCGGAAAGACCGGCAGTGCCTTTTCCCAGCCGTCGGGCAGCTGCATGCTGGTCGTGCGGCTGTACTGGGCGGCGAGCTCGGGCGCGGTCTTTTTGTACTCGTCAAACATGCCGTTCCA
Organism: uncultured Acidobacteriaceae bacterium; assembly: GCA_964246645.1. Lineage (GTDB taxonomy): Bacteria > Acidobacteriota > Terriglobia > Terriglobales > Acidobacteriaceae > Granulicella. The sequence continues at coordinate 4,742 of CAXTRN010000094.1, read as the reverse complement.
GGCATCCTGGGCGATTTTGCCTTTGTCGACAGCTTTGCGCCAATTCTCCAACGCCGCATCGGGGATAAAGAACGGCTTGTCTTCGGGAAAGTCGAAAAAGCGTTTGGTGATCTTCAAGGCATCGCCGCCGAGCGCTTCGCCATGCACATTCTTGGTGCCGGCCTTGGGCGAGCCGTAGCCGATAACGGTACGGACGCGGATGAGCGAGGGCTTGGTGTGCTCCATCTTGGCCGCTTCGAGCGCCTTGTTCAGCTCGCCGAGGTCGTTGCCGTCGGCGACAAACTGCACGTGCCAGTCATAGCCCTGAAAACGCTTGGTGACATCTTCGGTGTAGCTGAGGTCAGTAGGGCCGTCGAGCGAGATGAGGTTATCGTCATACAGCACGATCAGCTTGCCGAGCTGGAGGGTGCCGGCGAGCGAGCAGGACTCGTGCGAGATGCCCTCCATGAGATCGCCGTCGCCGCACAGCACATAGGTGTAGTGGTCGACGACCTTGGCTTCGGTGTTGTAAATGGCGGCGAGATGTTTTTCGGCGATCGCGAGACCGACCGCTTCGGCGAGCCCCTGGCCGAGCGGACCGGTGGTGACTTCAACACCCGGCGTTTCGCCGTATTCCGGATGGCCCGGTGTGTGAGAGCCCCATTGGCGGAACTGTTCCAGCTGTTCGAGCGGCAGATCATAGCCGGCCAGGTGCAGCACACCATAGAGCAGCGCCGACGCATGGCCGTTCGACAGCACAAAGCGGTCGCGATCCGACCAGAGCGGATCGGTGGGGTTGTACTTCATGAATTTATGAAACAGCAGGTACGCAATCGGCGCGCAGCCGAGCGGGGCGCCGGGATGGCCGCTCTTGGCCTTTTCCACCTGATCGATGGCCAGGCAGCGCAGGGCGTTGATGGAAAGCTGGTCGAGTTCAGAGCCGAGGATCGGTTCGGTTTCGGGGGCGGTGGCTTGAGCGCTCATGAGAGTCCGGTTTCCTTCACACAACGGGAGTAGAACGGCGGAGCGGCGCAGCAGCCCCGGCAAGGCAGGACTCGCGCACGACTCTTCGCGAAGCCCCAGTGTACAGGGGCGTGGCTCGCTTTGGTTTCCTTTCGGTGAATTGCGGCGCTGAGGCGCTTTGAAGATCCGGACCTTCTAGTGGGGGCGACCGCTTGGCGCGGGTGTGGAAGACGGCGCCGGGGCCGGATGCGCCGGGGCCGCGCGCGGTGCTTCGCCGCGCGGAATAGCGCCGGGCGCCGGACGGATCTCATGCTGGCCCGTAGCCCTGTTGCTTGCGGGTGACTCCGTGCCGCTGAAGGTGCGCTGCGGCGCGCCGTACAGCGGGCGTGAAGGCGGGTCGACGCGATGGAAGAAGGTGACGCCGGGGGCGGGGGCGGCAGCTGTCGCGCCGTGAGCAAGATCGGCGGAAGTTTGGCCGGGAAGGATGCCGGGGAGGGTGGACGGCCGCGCCAAAGTGGGCGGCTGGGCCAGCGCAGGACCGGCAACAACCGCCGGATCATTAGGGTCTCGGGGATGATCCAGGCGTACCGGGGCTTTGGGCGCGTGTGCGAGCACCGGCGCTGCGGCAAGCGACTCCGCCGAAAGCGGCAGGAAAGACCGGGCGACCGGGCGGCCTTCAGCAAAATTTGTCTCGGAAACGGCAACGGTGCCGACGAGACGGTTACCGTAGGTGCGGTCGGCGGGCGCAGGCGCGGGAAAGGCGTCCGCAGCGCGCCGAGAATACAGCGCGCGCACTTCGGCCGGATTCGCGTTGTAGATGTTGCTTGCATTGACGCGGTTCCGGTAGGAGACCGTGCCGGAGTAGGGTGGCAGGTACGGCTCGTGCGGCCCGAGGGGAAACCAGGCGGCAATGCCGCTGGTGCCGCCGGTGCCACTCCCATTGCCATTCCCACCGCGCCCCGCGTTGGCTCCCGCCGCGGAAAAGCGTGTGCCCCCGGCAAAGGCGACCAACGCCGGCGCGTAGACCGGGCGCACCACCGGCGAGCCGGGAATCCAGCCCCAGCGACCGCCGTGCAGCGTCCAGCGACCGTAGTGAAAGGGTGCAAAGCCCCAGGGTTCGTTCCCGATCCAGGTCCACCCCCAGGGACGGAGGTAGCGCCAATGGCCATCACAATAGGGCCGCCACCCGGTCGCCACGACCGGATACCAGATCGGTCCGTCGTCGCTCGCGTCCCACGCACCGGCACCGGCCAGGTCGGCGCCGCCCACGGTGTCGGGGCTCACGTAACCGCTGATCGCATCGGTCCCGCTGCTATAAGCGCTGTCGCGGGTGCCGGAAAAGCTGTCGAGTGCATCGGCATCGGCAAGGGCCAGGGGCTCGGTGTAGAGGGTGGCGCCCATGGCTGGATCGCCGCCGTGAAGGCGTATCCGTTGACCGGCGGTGAGGATTTGCGTCGCGCCCGGGCTATCTACCTGTACCCGCCCGGTGAGCACACTGACGGTGGTGGTGTGCGCGGCCGCGTCGACATCCACACGCACATCGCCGGGATCGAGCACCGTGACCGCAGCGTCTGGGCTGTCGAGTTCCACTTCGGTATCCGCGACGAGGTTGAACGATCGCAAATGCACCGCCCCGGAGGCCACCCCGAACTGCGCGACGGTGTCGGTCAGTGCGGACACGGAAAGGTCGGTGCCGGCGCCCAGGCGCAGGGCGAGCTGCCCGGCTTCGAGCTCGGCAGCCCCGCCGGCGGCATCGGTGTACACGCGATCGCCGGTGGTGAGAACATCATTGACTTCCCCGGCAACAAAGGTATTCGCGCTTGCAGGCTCGGTGGAAACATTGCCGTTCAGCACGCTGAGCCGGGCCACGCGCGAAGGCGGATCATGCACAGCAGCGGCGCTTTGGCTGTCGAGCGAAGGCGCGCCCTCAGCGGGCACCTGGGACGGAGCTTCCGCACCCGCCTCGACTGAGGCCGAAGCCGGGGGCGATTGCGTTTCTTGGGCGTTTGGGAGGTCCAGAGGCGCTTGTGCTCGCAAAGCATGGGCGGCGAGCAGGTTGATGGCCAGACTGCCAGCCGCAGCCGACGCGCGCCACCTTTGCCATCGGCTGGAAGCCGGCGATGGCGATCGTTGCAAACCTTGGACGTTCCGGGATTGCCTGTAGGGGAACTGCTCGTGCAGGGGCTGCGTTGGATCCACGCTGCTCGGCTTTTTCGCGTCGTTCTTATTCGCGTCGTTCTTGTTCGCGTCGTTCGATGCTGGGCTCATGCCGGTACCTGCTTTTCTGAGGATGCTACTTGCTTTCCCGATGCGGCCATGTCCTGTGGTGACGCGTTTTGCAGTGCCTACGCGGGCGCGTTCTGGATATCGCGTTTCGCCAGTAAAGACAAGACGCGCGAAAGGGGGCTGGGAAAGCATCGTCGCCGGTTTGCCGATCCAGTCCTTCCATCCGCGGTCGACCAGACGCATGGGAAAGCGGAAAGTTTTTGTGAACCAAAGTGCGACATCCACCGTATGCTTCGGGACAAGCCTACGGTGGCCGCTGTGTCGTCGGCCTGAACGAACGCTGGACAATGAATGGGTGAACGATGAAAAGGAAAAGGACAACAGGAAGACAGGAACTATGCACGATGGGCAAACAATCCCTTCTTGCCGCCGCCCTTGTGCCGTGCGTCCTCATCGCCGGCTGTCATGTTGAAACGCACAAGAATGGCGACAACAAGGATGATGTCCACATCGGCACCCCCTTCGGCTCAATGCAGGTGAAGACCGACCATGCATCCGTGATCGCCGGGCTGGGCCTTACGCCCTACCCGGGCGCGACTATCGTAGCGAAAAAGGGAGATGACGATGACGGTGCGGCCGATGTCAGCCTGAGCTTCGGCGCGTTCAAGCTGGGCGTGCACGCCGTGGATCTGCAAAGTCACGATGGAGAAGACAAGGTTCTGGCGTTTTATCGCAAAGACATGGCCCATTACGGCGCGGTTCTGTTGTGCCGTGGCGAGCAAACGGTGGGGCAACCGGCACGCACCGGCGACGGCCTCACCTGCGACACCGACCGGCACGGCTCGGCACATGATGCGAACTTTGAACTGCGTGCGGGCTCGCCGTTGCACCAGCACATCGCCGGGGTGCATGCCGAAGATGGCGGTTCCCGCATCACGCTGGTAGCGCTTGATCTGCCTGTCAGCTTTCGGGACCACGCCGGTCATCGCGATCGTGACCATGCTCGCGATGACAGCGAACGGGAGTAAAGATTAAGCCAAGCACGGTCACACGGCGTTCAGGAGGCGTGCGGGACCTTGCCGGGCTGAGCGGATCAAAGCAGATACAAGGAGCGCGTTGCCGAAGCCATGCCGGTCAGATAGCCTCAAAGGATGGTAGGCATCGATGAACGGCCGTGCAGCCGCTGCCAGCACCTGGTTCCGCTTGAACGCGGACATCTTGTGTATTGCAGCAACTGCGGTGCACCGCAGGTCTTTCTGTCCGAAGAATTGCAGGACCAGATTGCGCTCGAAGCCAGGCGCTATGCCGAGCGCGGAAACGAAACTGACGGCCCCGACACCAACGGAGCCGGCGGTGAAGCGCCTGCGGACCCGGAGGCTTTTGCCTTGCAGGGGGCCGCTGACGCCCCCGGCAGCCCAACAGCGTTTGCCCGTTCGTCGATGGCCGTTTCGAGCCGTTTGAATGCACTGCGGCGCGGTTTGGGGGCCGGCGAAGGCCGTTGGCCGCTGGCGGTGGAATCTGCCTTGCTGAGCAGCGGCATCGCGCTGGGTTTGAGCCTGGGCGGGATTGTGTTT
>CAXTRN010000093.1:0-13976 GCA_964246645.1 uncultured Acidobacteriaceae bacterium | reverse complement strand
GAGACACCGAATATCGCACAGGACGTCTTTCAGACCACTTTGTCGACGATCCGGGCTTTTTAGCCGCTCGATGAGTTCCTTCAGCCAAGCCCTTTCGGCTTGGGGCAGTTCAAAGCCGAGGTGATTTTTCGCGAACCCAGAACGCCATTCATGGCCGCCCGTGAAAAGCAGATGCAGGAGGGCCAGCCAGTGCTCGCGATCAGTGGCAGCAACACTCGGTGCCTGCGCCATGCCCCGGCAGAGGACGAGCGGCGACGGTTTGCCGTTATAGCCGGATTCGGTGCTCAACCGTGCGGCGAGGTGGCTCAGTTCTGAAAGCAGGTCCGGGCCGATAACGGCGGCGGCGCGCGAAAGCCCTTCGCACACCACGCGTTCGAGGGTACGTTCGAGTTGGCGGCGCACCTTTCCGTCCAGTTCATCTTCGGTTAGGGATTGCGGCTGTAGCGGAACCAGAGCGCCCCATTGTTCCCGCGCGGCGAGCATGCCGGCAAGGAGGCGAATGCAATCTTCGATTTGACCGTCGCGATGGAGCAGCACCGTGCGTAAGGCTTCGTTGAGGGATGGATCCTTGCCGCCTAATTCAAGCAGGACGCGCCGGGCGGCCTCCTCATAAAGAGGGAAGGCATCCTCGCTGGGTGCGCCGCGACCGGCACCGCCGGAAAGGAGCGGCAAACCACCGGCGAGTTCGCTGCAAAAAGAATCGATGGTTCGGATGTTGAGTTGATGTGGATTTTCGATCAGATGCCAATATAGGGCGGCGTCGCGCTGCAAAACGGCCGTGGCAAGTTGACGGGTGGCCTGTTCGTAGGTACCGGCGTTTACCGGTAGAACCTGGTCCCCGGCGGCTGCAATCAGCTGTTCCAGCACGCGGGTGCGCAGTTCCTGCGCAGCTTTGCGGGTGAAGGTGATGGCAAGAACTTCTCCGGGATGCTCCACCTCGCCGAAAGCCAGGAGTTTGAGGAAGCGTTGGATGAGGAGGCCGGTTTTGCCTGAGCCCGCCGGCGCCTCGACGATCCACGACCGATGGATATCGAGTGCGGCAAGGCGAGCCGAAGCATCCGCAAGGTCGGGTGCAGGCGTGGAAAATGGCTCCTGCGGCGGGGCAAAAGATGGGGCTGGAGCGGGAAAGTGTAGGAGTTCGGCCATGATCTACCCTTCGCGGCCCCCCTCCGGGTCTGGGCTGCGGTCCCGAGTGTTCTCCTCTGAGGCCAATAGTGTTTCGGCGTCCAAGCGGCAGAGCAGGCGATGGGCGCAGTGCTGACAGGTGTGCGGAAAAGTTTTGGGATCGATGTCGGTGTTGCCTTCCGCGAAGTCGACCGCCAAGCGTTCCAGTTCCGTTCGCCAGGCTTCCAGATGGTCGTTCAGGTTATGCAGAGAGCGATTGCGTTTTGCGGGGAAGATGCCGGCTTCATCCTCCATACTGAGCCATGCCATATCCTTGCCGGGTCGCACCCGGGCAAAGGCCAGTCCGCGGACCTCGTCGGGCTCGGCCAGCAGGGCATAAAGAGGCAGTTGCGGTGCTTCGGGGCGATCTCCGAGCCAGTGATTGGTATGGAGGTTGGCGGAGGTTTTGTAATCGATGAAAACGTAGCCGCCATCGACCTTGTCGATGCGATCGGGGCGAATGGAAAGCTCCAAAGGGCCGATCGGGACGGTTTGCTTCTGTTCCGGCGGAAGAACGAGAAAATCGCCGCGTTCGAGTTCGTGATGCAGCCACTGCGTGATCAGGCGCACGAGCCGTTGCTGGACGAGATCCAGGTAGGCGGAAGCCCAGGTATCGGTCGCACCAACGGCCGCGCGCCACGGCGCGATCGCCTTGCTCACGGCGCGGGCAGCTGAGAAACGCTGCTCCGCTTCGTCCATAGCGCGCAATGCGGCCTGGGTTTGATTTTCTGTCCAGAAGAGTTCCATGGCGCGGTGAAGAAGGCTGCCGGTGGCGCGGGCGTCCAAGCCGAGGCCATGGTCTTCCGGCACCGTGGCGCCGAGGCGAAAGCTCGCGAAGGCACGAAATCCACAGGCTGCCTGCAGCTCCAAAACACCGGCCCCGCCGCTCATCTGCGGCGACGGAAGCGGAGGTAACGGAACGTTGTCCGCGATTACATCTAGCGCGAGCGGCAGCGCTGCGACCGCGGCTGGAAGGAGCTCTTGCGCGTCCACAGGCGTGCATCCGAGATCAGCGGCCAAGGGTGTCAGGCGCAGATCGCCGTGCTCGTCGATGGCGGCTGTGGTGAGGAGCAGGTCACCACAGCGGTCCACCAGGTTGGCAAGGCGCGACCGTGTTTCCGCGTATGTTTGCGCTGCATCGGTTCCGGGCATTCCTGCATCGCGTTGCAAGCTGTAGCCGAGCAAAGGGTGCAGGTGTTCTGGTAGGGGCAGCTGATTATCGTTCGCGCGTAAGAGGATGACGCGATCGAAGGAGCAGCCCTCCGTTTCTGAGAGACCAAGGATCTGCACTGGAGTTTCGTCGCGTGAACTGGGACAGGCAACCCGTTTCGCTTCCCGTTCCAAACCCTCCAAAACAACAGCAAAGCTGACAGCGCGGTGCTGGAGATCGAGGGTGGCGAGCCCGTCCAGCAACATTTCCCACCCTTCGACAGCCCGAAATTCGGCGGCGGAAAGGGCACGTGGACCGGGCCAGCCCACGAATTGCAGCACTTTGCGGATCTTTTCTATCCAGTCGGCATAGGCACCTGTGTGATTGAGCCGCGGACCGGCGCTGAACTCGTTGAGGAAGCCGTGCAGAGCCTGCCATTCCGGTAAAAGCAGTGCCGGGACGGCAGCCTGCCCAAGCGGTTTTCGGCTGAGCGAAAGCGTTTGGCGCAAGGTAAGCTCAGGGCGAAGAAAGAGTGACCGGCGCAGCCCCTGCGCTTCGAAGCGAGCGCGATCTTCGTACGGTTCGCTGTGGGAAAAGAAGGGCGAAAGCAGAAGACTGCCGATTTGCTCGATTGGAAGCGGATTTTGCAGCCAACGGAGCACGCAAAGGGCATGCTCGATGACGGGCAGACTGGCTAAAGGGGGGTCTTGGCCGAACTGCCAGGGGGTGGACGAAGGGTCGGCAAAGATGGATTCCAGCTCCGGCGCAAGGATTTCGCGCAGAAGCGGCGTGAGACGGCTCTGTTCGGCTGCCGGATCAGGAAGAACAAGAGCGAAACGTGCATGGGCGTTCCGTGATTGCTCGAAGCTCTGGCGCAGAGAACGGATCGCCCAGCGGGCTTCATCCGCGGGACCGCCTTCGATGACAGCGGAACGAAGGGTGGCCTTTTGTGACGCATCACGCAGCGGCGCGAAAAGGACGGAAGAGCCGTTTGCTTCGAGCTGCTTGAGAAGTCTGTTTCTTGCCGGACTCAGGTGATCGAACCCGACAATCTGCAGCTTCCGGATGCGGGGCTGGTAGAGGAGAGTGACTTTGGCGGCGTGCTGGGCCAGGGCATGCTCGAGGAGAGCCGCGGGCAGCACCCGGTCGGCACGACAGCGTTCGCTGAAGGTGCGATACCACGCCGCAAAAGCGCGTGCATCATAGCTTTCCGCTGAGCCGGAAATGCGTTCGAGGGCGCGAGCCTGGGCGGCGAGTGCGAAACCGGAGCGGGCGAGCCGACTCAGCTCAACCACGGCGGTAGGGGAAAGAACAGCCTCCCGTGGGGAAGCGGTGATGATGTCTGCCCAGAGACTGTCTTCTTGAAGCTCGTTTAGGAGGATGCGGTCATCGGCACCGTCCAGCAAGAGGGTACGCCAAAGCGTAGCGGTCCATTCTTCCCAGGTAAAGATGGGCGCGGCGGGCCATGCCCGACGGCCGTGCTCCTGTTGCTGCCGATTCTTATCGGATCGCCAAGCTTCTGCGGCGCGTGATGAGGGCAGCACGACGGTATCTCCTGTATGGAGGAGTGCGAGCAGGCCGGCAGGATCGAGGGCAGTAAGCATCCTCTCTCTTTATACGCCGGTCTTCACCGTTCCTTCGCCCCGGCTCCCTAAAAAACCTGGAAACTTCGGACCGTTTTGGGAAGGGGTAAGTGGAAGGAAATTTGAGGACCGATATGGGAATCGTGGAGTATCTCGTGAAGGGTCTCCAACTCTTGGGTGCAGAGGCGCTGAAAGCAGAGTCGAGTACCTTTCTGCTCAATCGTTTACTGGCTGTTCACAGCTTGTAGGCGCGGCGGACAAGGTGGCAGGTAAGGTCCGCGAGGGTTTCGAAGGCTTCGGTCTCGGTGAGGCGGTGTTCGGCGACCAGGCGCGCCAGAAATGCCGAGTCGACGCGACGGGCGACATCATGGCGAGCGGGGATGGAAAGAAAGGCGCGGGTGTCGTCATTGAAGCCGACGGTGTTGTAAAAGCCAGCGGTTTCTGTGGTCATCTCGCGGAAGCGGAGCATGCCTTCGGGGCTGTCGTGAAACCACCAGGGTGGGCCGAGGCGAAGGCAGGGGTAATGACCGGCGAGGGGCGCGAGCTCACGGCTGTAGGTGGATTCGTCGAGCGTGAAAAGAATGACGGTAAGCTTTGGCTCATTGCCGAAGCGATCCAAAAGGGGACGGAGCGCATTGACGTACTCGATTTGGCTGGGAATGTCGGCGCCCATGTCGCGTCCGAAGCGGTGAAAGAGCATGCGGTTGTGGTTGCGAACACTGCCGGGGTGAATCTGCATGACGAGACCGTCGTCGAGGCTCATCCGGGCCATTTCGGTAAGCATTTGGGCGCGAAAGAGCTCATTCTCGGCGGGACTGCTTTCGCCGCTGCTGATTTTCAGGAACAGCGCCGCGCCGGCCTCTGGAGAAAGATCAACGGTGCGGGCGGTGGGATGGCCGTGGTCGGTGGCAGTGCAGCCGAGGGCACGGAAGCGTTGCCGCGTTTGCCGAAGGGCATCGAGGTAACCGGGCCAGGTGCCGGTATCGGTGTTGGTTTGCTCGCCGAGCTGACGAAGATTTTGCAAAACGCCGGTGACGTCGGGGTCAATGACCGGGTCGGGGCGGAAGGTGGGAAGCACGCGACCGGGCCAGCCGGATTCGCGGATCGCCTGGTGAGCGGCGAGGTTGTCAAGCGGGGAATCGGTGGTGGCAAGAACCTCGAGGCGAAAGCGGTCGAAAAGGGCGCGGGGACGGAAGGCGTCGGTTTGGAGGCTTTCGGTGATGGTGTCGAAGTAAAGGTCGGCGGTGGCAGCGGAAAGCGATGTGGTGAGGCCGAAGAGTTCGGAAAAGACGAAATCCAGCCAAAGGCGCGTGGGTGTGCCGCGGAAGAGAAAGTAATTTTCGGCGAAGAGTCGCCAGACGCGGCGCGGGTCTCGGATGGGGTGGCGGTCGATCTCGAGAGCTTCGAGTGGGATGCCCTGGCTGTAGAGCATGCGGTGAACGTAGTGATCGGGCTGAATGAGAAGCGTCGCGGGGTCCGGAAAGGGCTCATTCCGTGCGAACCAGACGGCCTGCGTGTGACCGTGCGGGCTCAGGATCGGAAGGTCGCGGACGCTTTGGTAAAGCCGGCGCGCGATGGAGCGGGTGGTAGGGTCTGCCGGAAACAGGCGATCTTCATGAAGCAGGGACATGGGACCTTCTACGTGAGCTTTGGGTGAGCGCAGGGGCGGTACGGCAATTTACGGGGCCGGTACCGAATGGTTGGGGCTTTTTCCTGTGCAAGCGAGCATGGCGGGAATAAGGCAGGCAGGCACCAGCATGGCAAGCCGCAGTGAGCCGGTGTGGGTGGAAACGGTACCCATGAGCCACGGAAAAAGAGCCGCACCAAGGCCGGAAACGGCGAGCACAGAGCCGGCGACCCGGGCTGTCGGTTGTTGCTGCAGCAGAAGGGCGAAGGTGGATGGAAACACAGGTGCAAGCGCGAGGCCGAGCAGGATGCAGGTGGAGGATAATGCGGCGGTGCTATGCGCCTGCGAGAGCAGAAAGGTGAGCACGAGGCAGAGGAAAAGGCTGAAGCGTTGCACGACGGTTTCGTTCCAGCGCCGCATGGCGAGCGAGGCGAGGACACGACCGGCGGTGAGCGCGATCCATAGAACGACGAACCCGGATTGGCCGCCGAGAAGGGCGCCGCCGTTGGTGATACGGAGCGCAAAGGTGGTGAGCCAGGCGGTGAGGCAGGTTTCCAGGCCGCCGTAAAGCAAAAGCAGTGCGCTGAAGCGGGCGACCGTGGGTGCGGAAAGAGTTCGATCGGGGCTAGCGGCTTGTGGTTCGGCAGGCCGTGGTTTGGCAGGAGGTGGATTGGGTGACAGTGCTTCGGTATCGGTCGAGCTTGTGCCCGTTTGGTGTCGCGAAAGGGGTCCGGCTAAGCCAACCAGCAGAAGAAGCGCGGCGAGACAGAGGGTGGGAGTTCGCCACCCGAAGCGCGGCAGCAGCGCCGCAGCGAGCAGGCCGGTGGAGACTGCGCCGAAGCTCCAAAAGAAGTTGATGGAAGCGAGGGCGGAGCCGGTGTGGGCAGGCCAGCGTCGGCCTGCGAGGATGTTGGTGCTGGCGATGATTTCGCCCAGGCCAAAGCCGCCCAGCACAAGGGCGGGCAGCGCTTGCGCGAGGTTGTGTGAAAGGGCGAAGGCGCCAAGGCCGGCCGCAGCGAGGCAATGGCCGGCGAGGATGCCCAGGCGAAGCTGCCGCGGCACGGCAACACCGCCGAAAAACGAGCCGGTGAATTTGGCGAGCAGCAAAAGGCCGCCGCGCTCGTCGGTGAGAGCCCACTCGTGCAAGAGTTGGGGCAAAACGGGGCCGAGCAGAACGGTGCCGAGGCCGGCGAGATAAAAGCTGGCGGTGAGCAGCGCGGTCGGCGGCCCGTCTGCCGACTCGTTTCGCCGACCGTTTGCAGGCCAGTGGCCGCCGTTGCGGGTCGGCCCTGTTGAGTGGTTCATACGCCCTCGCGGGGCGATGCTATCACGCGCACAGGGTTGTGCGGCGGTGGCGGGGAGGAAGGCCCAAGGGCCGTAAGATGGAGACGTGGGCGTGTTTCAGCAAAAGCGAGGGCGGGACCTGCTTGGACCGCGAAGGATGCATCCGATGCGCGGCCGGTTCTCTGCACTCGGACCGGTGATGCTGTGCGGGCTGCGCTTGACGTGGGGTTGCCAGCGAGCCGCGGTGAGCACCGGCAAAGCGCTGCCGGAAACGCACTTTGTGCGGGGTCAAATTGAGAGCGTTGACGCGAAAACGGGCTCGGTGGTGTTGAAGCATGAGGCGATCGCCGGCATGATGCCGGCGATGACGATGGAGTATCGCCTGGCGAACGCTTCCGAGACTTCGGAGCTACATGCAGGGGATCGCATCACGGCAACAATGCTGAGCGATCCGAGTGTGGACGGGCCGACGAATCTGCGGCTGACCGACCTTGATGTGATCGCGGAAGCACGGCCGGATTACCGGCCCGCTGTGCAATACCATGTGCCCGTGCCGGGGGATGCCGTGCCGGATTTTTCCCTGTTGAATCAATCGGACCACAAGATTGATCTGCGGCAGTTCCGGGGCAAGGTCGTGGTGATGACGTTTATTTACACGCGTTGCCCGGTGGCGGATTATTGCCCGCGCATGAGCCGCAATTTTGCTCAGATCGAGCAGGCGTTGGCGAGCGATCCGAAAGTGTATGCGAAGACACATCTGCTGACGGTGAGCTTCGATCCGGCCTACGACACGCCCAAGGTACTGCGCAGTTATGGCGGTGCGTACACGGGGCGGTATTCACAGGAAACTTTTGGGCATTGGGAGTTTGCGGCGCCGAGTGTTGCCGAACTCCCCAGGATGGAGCAGTGGTTCGATGTGGGTGTGACGCCGGCCGGCAGCGCCAATCTGCAGCACTCGCTTTCGACGGTGATCCTGGGGCCGGATGGCAAGATCGTGCGGTTTTATCCAACAAACACCTGGACGGTAACGGAGGCGTTGGCTGCGGTTCGTGAAGCTGCGATGGGTGGGGCTGCGGGCTAGATTGCGAAAGATGCGGATGCAGAGGCATGGTTGCTTACACGCCCCAAAACCACAACGCAAGGTAAACGAAATCAGGTAAGCGGCAAGATCAGGTAGCGAGGGAGAAGCGATGGTTCGAGCGGCAAGGGTAACCGGCATTGTGTTGATCGCGTTGGGTGTTGTGTATTTTGTGATCACCGGATCGGCGCATCCAACGGCGTTGATTCCGGCGGCCTTTGGGCTTTTGCTGTTTGTGTGTGGGCTGCTGGCCAACAGTTCCGATACCAAGCGCGTGATGCTGTGGATGCATATCGCGGTAACGATCGGGTTGGTCGGCTTTTTGTTTCCGGGCTTCCAGGCGATCAAAGCGTTTGCGGGTTCCAAAGCGTTGACCCCTGTGCAGCAGACTGCGGCCACGGAATCGTTGATCATGGCCGTGGTCTGCGCCGTGTTTACGGCTTTGTGTGTGCGGAATTTCATGGCAAACCGCGCGGTGCGAACGGCGCAGGCCGCGTGATGATGTAAGCCGCGGCTGAATATGACGCGAGCGTATAGGGAGGGAATGATGAGTAGTGGCTTTGGGCCTTCCAGTATGGGTGGCGGAGGCGCGGGGGCACCCCGGATGCGTGCCGTTGACGGGCCGACCCGCGGTGGCGCGCAAGCCGCGGCTGCGGACGGAACAGTGAAAAAACCCAAGCCGAAATTGAGCGCTGTATGGCCGGAGATCAAGGTGCTGGTGCGGCCGCGGCGCGGCTTGCTGGCGTTGGCGTTTTTGCTGATGCTTGTGAATCGGGCAGCGTCGCTGGTGCTGCCAATTTCGTTCAAGCCGTTGATCGATCTGGTGTTCAACCAGAAGCGTATGGATCTTCTGCTGCCGATTGTGGGCGCTGTGCTGGGCGCGACAATTTTGCAGGGCATCACCTCGTACGCGTTGACGCAAACGCTAAGCAAGGCGGGCCAGCGGCTGATCGCGGAGCTGCGGGTGCAGGTGCAAACCCATGTGGGCCGGTTGCCGGTGAGCTATTACGACGAAAACCGCACGGGCGCGCTGGTTTCGCGGATCATGAGCGATGTTGAAGGGGTACGCAACATCATCGGAACCGGTGTGGTGGACTTTGTGGGCGGTGTGCTCACGGCGGTGTTTGCGTTCGCGTACCTGGTTCACTACAGCTTCCGGATGACGCTTGTGACATTTGTGATCATGCTGGCGTTTGCGGCTGTGGTGCAGCGGGCGTTCAAGACCATTCGGCCCATCTTTCGGGAGCGTTCGAAGATCAATGCGGAGGTGACCGGACGGTTGACGGAGTCGCTGGGCGGCGTGCGGGTGGTGAAGGGATATCGCGCAGAAGAGAACGAAGCGCGCGTCTTTTCTGAGGGCGTCGACCGGTTGCTGCGCAACGTCATTAGCTCGTTGACTGCGCAGTCGCTGATGACCCTTAGCTCGACGGTGATCCTGGGCGTTGTCGGTGCGGTGGTGATGTTTATGGGCGCGCATCTGCATGTGGCCAACAAGCTGACCACGGGTGGCTATTTCAGCTATGTGATGTTGCTTGCGTTCATGACGGCGCCGATTGTGCAGCTGGTGTCGATCGGCACGCAGTTGACGGAGGCCATCGCCGGGTTGGATCGCACGCGCGAGGTTTTGGCGGAGTTGGAAGAAGACGCCGAGCCGGGGCGCTCGGTGGAGATCGGGCCCATCGTGGGCGATGTGCGTTTCGAGAACGTGAACTTTTCGTACGTGGCCGACAAACCGGTGTTGCACGATCTCAGCTTCGCTTCAAAGCCCGGCACGGTAACCGCCTTGGTGGGCTCGAGCGGCTCGGGCAAGTCAACCATGATCAGCCTCATCTGTGCCTTTCACACCGCCACAAGCGGGCGTGTGCTGGTCGATGGCACGGACCTGGCCAAGGTACGTCTGGGCACCTACCGGCAGCAGTTGGGCGTGGTCTTGCAAGAGACGTTTCTATTCGATGGAACCATTCGGCAGAACATCCTGTTTTCACGGCCGGATGCGACCGAGGCGCAGTTTGACGATGCATGCCGCATCGCGCGCGTCGATGAGTTTGCAGAGCGATTCGCCGATGGATACGAGACGATTGTGGGCGAGCGCGGCGTGAAGCTTTCAGGCGGGCAACGGCAAAGGCTCTCAATTGCACGTGCAATTCTTGCTGATCCCCGCATTCTGATTCTTGATGAAGCCACCAGCTCGCTTGATTCCGAAAGTGAAGCGATGATTCAGCAAGGGCTCAGCTTCCTGATGAAAGGCCGCACAACGTTTGTGATCGCACACCGGTTGTCAACGATCCGGCGCGCGGAGCAGATCCTGGTGATCGAACAGGGCTGCATCCTGGAGCGTGGCACGCATGAGGAGTTGTACGCGTTCCACGGGCGTTATCGTGAGCTGTACGACCGGCAACATGGGTTGGAAAAGAACCTGTTTTTGGCTCCGGGTGAAGGGGATGTGTTGGCGTTGGCGGGGGCGTAGCGTTCGCCGGCGGCAAAGGCGAGCCTGGCTTGCAGATCATGCGCTGGAGCCCTTGCTCCAGCGCATGACGCAGGTGACTACGACCTGCCAGAATGGCGAGGCTACGACGCTTTTATCGGCTCTGTATCGGTCGGCTCTTTCCCTGCCAGTTCCAAACCCAACTCGCGCAGAAGAAACGCATAGTCGAATGCCGTTTCTTTCAGGTAGTCATAACGGCCGGAGGCGCCACCGTGACCGGCTTCCATGTTGGTGTGGAGCAGGAGCGGTGTTTTATCGGTCTTCAGCGTGCGAAGTTTTGCCACGTACTTAGCGGGTTCCCAGTACATGACCTGCGAATCGTTCAGACTGGTTTTGACCAGCATTGCGGGGTAGGCAGCCTTTTGTAGATTGTCATAGGGAGAGTACGAAAGCATGTAGTGAAAGGCTTCGGCCTCGTTGGGATTGCCCCATTCCTCGTATTCGGCCACGGTGAGCGGCAGGCTGGCGTCGAGCATGGTGTTCATGACATCGACGAAGGGCACATGCGAAAGCACGGCACGGAACAGGTCGGGACGCATGTTCATTACAGCGCCCATCAGCAAGCCACCCGCTGAGCCGCCTTCAATGGCAACGCGCGTTGGATCACCGTATCCTTCGCGCACAAGGAATTCAACGGCTTCAATGAAGTCCGTAAAGGTGTTGCGCTTTTGCGTCATCTTGCCTGCATCATGCCATGGGTCGCCGAGTTCGCCACCGCCGCGAATGTGCGCGTAAGCGATGACGAGACCACGATCGAGCAACGGCAATCGTCCAGCGGAAAAGCCGAGCGGCAGTGGATAGCCGTAGGAGCCGTAGCCGTAAACATAGAGCGGTGCTTTCGTGCGTTGCGCGTTTTCTGTGAAGCGGTCTTTGCGGTACAGGAGCGAAACTGGAATTTTTGTGCCGTCACTGGCGGCGAACCACAACCGCTCCGAGTTATACAACGTCTTGTCGAAGCCGCCGGGCACATGTTGCTGCTTCAGCAGCGTGGATTCGCCGGTAGCGATGTCATAACGGAAGACCGAAGCGGGGCGCACCAGCGAAACGTAGCTGTAGCGAAAGCTGGATGCGTCGAAATCGCGATTGACCTCGCTGCCGGCGCTGTAGGCAGGGTCGGGGAAGCGAATCTCGCGCGGTTGGACCGGCTTGCCTTCACTATCAAGTGCGTAGACGCGTAAGACGGGCAGGCCGCCTTCGCGTGCGTTGGTGACAAGGAAGTTTTCAAACAGGTCGAAGTCGTTCAGTGGGGCTTCGGGTTGTTCGGCCAGCAATTCTTCCCAGTGTTCACGGTCGGGTGTGCTGACCGCTGTGCGCACGAGACGGAACCGTTCGGCTTGATAGTTGGTACGAAGATAAAAGAAGCCATGGCGATGGTCGACACTGTATTCCTCGTCGTCGACACGCGGTGCGATAGATGTGAAGGAAGCTTCAGGTGTGTGGGCATCGAGGTACCAGCTCTCACTGGTGGTATGGCTGCCTGCCTCGAGCAGCAGATACCGGCGATCGCGGGTGCGGCCCACGCCAAGGTTGAAGCGCTCATCGGGCTCATGGAAGACCTCGATACTGGCAGCATCGCTCCCGACGGAACGGCGAAATACACGATCCTGGCGCTTGGTCTGCTCATCTTCGGTGCTGAAAAACAGGGTCGCCGCATCGGCGGCCCAGACCACCGAACCGACACGCTCAGCGGTATCGGGCAGCAGAAGGCCGGTTTCGAGATCCTTGACCGCAAGGGTGTACTGACGGAAGCCGGTGTTGTCGGTGGTGTAGGCGAGCCGTCGGCCGTCGGGGCTGACGGCGAGCGCGCCGAGAGACATGAAGGGCTGACCTACGGCGAGCTCATTGACATCGAGAAAGACCTCTTCGGCGGTCTCGTCCGCGACGCCTTTGGTATCGACGGGGCGACGGCAGTAGCGGGGATATTGGAGGCCTCTTTCGGTGCGTGTGATGTATTCCCACCCCGCGTCACGAAAAGGAACGGAACTGTCGTCTTCCTGGATGTGCGAAAGGATCTCCTGGTAAAGCTCGGATTGGAGTGCTTCCGTGCCGGCCATGGCGGCGGCCGTATAAGCGTTCTCGGCTTGGAGGTAGCTTTGCACGCGGGGCGAACCCTTTTCACGCAGCCAGGCGTAGTCGTCAACCAGCGTTGTGCCATGCAGGGGAAGGGTGCGGGGATCGCGTTCAGCAATCGGGGGTGCAATGGTGGGTGTCATGAATCCTCTTGCCTAGCATACGAACAAACGGACGGTTCCGTGCGGGGTGGCAATGCAACGCAGCGCAAGGAAACACCCTCCTATGCAATGTACGCAATTCGGCCGATGCGGCCCAGCAGTGTGGAGAAGCGATGATGAAAATGAAAAATGTGTGCGCAATCGTTGTTGGGTGTGCCTCGGTCATGGGAGCGGCTTCTATGCAGGCGCAGGGGGCCGATCAAGATAAGCAATTCCTGATGACGGCATCCCAGAGCGACTACACGGAGATGACCTTTAGCAAGCTGGCCCTGCAGAAGAGCAGCAACCCGCAGGTAAAGGCGTATGCCCAGAAAATGATCGACGATCACACCAAGCTTGAGCAGGAAATGAAGCCGATAGCGGACCAGATGAGTGTGACCCCGCCGACCACGCTTGATTCGATGCACCAGCAGAAGTACGACCAGTTGTCCAGCCTTTCCGGGATGGATTTCGACAAGCAGTACATGTCGGACATGGACACGGATCACCATGCGAGCCTGGATTCCTTCAAAACGGAAGAAACAACCACTACCAATGCGCAACTGAAGCCTGTTGTGAAAAAGGGTGAAAAGGTAGTGGCGCAGCATACGGTGATGGCCGACAAGATGGTCAAGAAAATGGGTGGCACGTCGGCAGGGGCGTAGTTCGTCTCCTTGCGAGACCGAAATATCCAGCCTATACATCTACGACAACAGGCTCTCACCCAAGGTGAGAGCCTGTTGTCGTGAGTGGATGGGAAAAGGTTGTGCATCGGCTGGAAGAAACGAAGGAATCGGCGTGCGGGAGCATACGATAAAAGAATGAACGTATCCGCTCGCACTGCGCTGCTTCTGTTTTCTTTTCTCCTGTGGGGCGGAGCCGTACCTGGGCGGGCAGCCTCGGGAGAAAGCGTACGGGATGTGCCGCAGCCCACGAGCTATGTATCCGATTTTGCGGGAGTAATCGACGCGGACGCGCGGGCACAGATGGAAGCGCTGGGTGCCGAGGTCGAGCGGGAAACCCATGCCACGATCGAGATTGTGACGATCCACTCGCTGGGTGGTGAAGCGATTGAGGACTTCGCAACACAACTCGAAGACAAGTGGAAGGTGGGGCCCAAGGGTACTGACCGCGGTGTGTTGATGATCTTTGCGATGGACGATCGCAAGCGCCGGATTGAGGTGGGCAACGGTCTCGAAGGCGTGTTGAATGACGCCAAAGTTGGGGACATCGGGCGCGAAATGGATCCGGCCCTGAAGCAGGGTGCGTACGGAGAGGCGATCCTCGCGGGCGAGCAGCAGATTGCGAATGACATAGCGGCCGATGCCGGAGTGACGCTGACCCCCTTACAGCGGCAGGCACCGGTGCAGCAACAGCGGCAGGGCTCCGGCAGCG
>CAXTRN010000092.1:0-14011 GCA_964246645.1 uncultured Acidobacteriaceae bacterium | reverse complement strand
GGTATCGACACGTATGCGGATACCGATCTGAAAGCCGTGAACAAGGCTTCGACGAGCGAAGACCTTCAATCGGAGAACGAACCGGAGCAGCTCGATGCGCTGAAGCCGCTGCTTGCAATGCTGAAAGCGACGCTGGGCGATCGCGTGAAGGATGTGCGCGCCTCGGTGCGGCTGGCGGACAGCCCATCGTGCATCGTGTCCGACGAAGAGGAGCCATCCATGCAGATGCAGCAGATGCTGCGGGCGATGGGGCAAAAGGAGCTGCCGGCGCCCAAGCCCACACTCGAGATCAACCCCGATCACGAGATCGTGAAAAAGCTGCTGGCGCGGACGAACGACGCCGTCGCACAGGATGCTGCCTGGTTGCTGCTGGATCAGGCATTGCTGCTTGAAGGCGTGCCCTTGGAGGATCCGGCCAGCTTTGTGCAACGGTTGAATCGCGTCCTCAGCCTTTCGGTTTAGGCTGGCAATCTAGGCTGGCAACACACGCAGGAAGGGCACGGCGCTTTGCCGTGCCCTTTCTGCGTTTACGAGCATTTCCTATTTTTTGGGCGGTGCGATCGCGTCTTTTGCGGCTTTGGCAATGCGGAATTTCACCACGGTTTTTGCCTTGATCTTGATAGCTTCGCCGGTCTGCGGATTGCGGCCGATGCGCGCTTTGCGCTCTGCTTTTACGAGCTTGCCGATGCCGGGAAGGGTGAACTCACCATTCTTTTTTGTTTCCTTCACAGCTGTTTCGGCCATGGTGGTGAAAAAAAGAGCGCTTTGCTTGTTGGTGAGTTCAAGCTTTTCCGCCATAAAGCGGATCAGCTGTGTCTTGGTCATGCCTTTTGCCATGGAAATGTGCTCCTTTGCACTTGAAACAAGGTGTGGCGACGATCGTACCGTCCGCAGCCGCCGGTGGTTGCTCGAAGAGCGAAAACAGCAGTGTTTATGCGGGTGCGAAGAACTGCGCCGAGTTTCACCATCCACTACATCGGAGCGGCTTGTCAATGACCGATCTGCCGATTTAGCGGTGTTTTGCGCTTTTTCATCAAGAAAGGTGCCAACAGTGGTGCTTTTACGCAATACCCGCGGTTTCCAGCGCTTTTGCTACAACAACGAACGCGTGGAGGTGCGTTCTGAACTCGCGATGAACGGCTCGTTGAGCAGGTGCACAAGCGGCGCGAGCCGACGGAAATGTTGCAGCACCAGGGCGCCCAGGGTGGGGGCGAGTACGGCTTCAGCTGGCAGCGCTGCCGTGACGCCCCAGTTGCGGGCACGTAGCAGGTCGCTCGCGGGGTGATCGACCGGAAAGCCCTTGGGAGTGCGCGTCAGGGCGTCGGGCGGCAGGGGCTCCATGGCCGGCAGGGCACCGTCGGTTTTCAAAAGCGGTTCGATGGTGGCGCGGAAGCGTTCATGGTGCTCGGCCAGCCAGCGGCGAAAGACGAGCAGGCCGTCGCGCTCCGGGGCGTACACGCCGGCGGCCAGGAAATTGCGCTCCGGCCCGAGGTCGAGATAAAAGCCGGCAGCCGCGTTCTTTTCAAAGCCCTGCCGCGCCCACCAGGCGCCAAGGTGGGTCTTGTACGGGCGCTTATCCGGTGAGAACCGGGTGTCGCGAAAGATGCGCAGCGCGATCTTGTGCGGTGCGCGGATGTGCTCCGGTGCGAAGGTTTCAAGACCGGTGTTGATCTCTTCCACGAGCGCGTGAAGCGGCGCTTTGACGACGCGTTCGTAGGTCGGGCGGCGGTCTTCAAACCAGGGCCGCTCGTTGTGTTTAGCGAGCCCGCGCAGAAAGCGCATGGTGACAGGAGTAAAGCTGGACGGCTCTGGCATGCCGTTCCAGATTACGCTGCCCGCTTCCAACCCCGGCAGGGCTGCACCCCTGCCGGAGCTGATGACGAAGAGTTTCGGGGGGTAAAAGCCTAAGCAGGAATCAGGCTTGGCCGGCACAGCGGAAGCCGTGCCCTTCCGGTTTGCGGAGCCGCGGGAGTCTACGCCTGCGGAGCGACAGTCTTGGCCCGGTTCCGCTTGTATTCCTGCACACTGGCGCGGCCGTCCAGGACGGTGCCGGCAAAGGGCGAGGGGAACTGGCGCACAGGGGCGGTCGATTTAAAGGGAGTGGCTTCCGCGGGGGTGTCCGCAGCTACCGGTGCATGCTCGACGACCGCGTCCGGGTCGCGCAAGGAGCGCGGCAACTCGTTCACTTTGAACTCAATCCCTTCACTCGCCAACTGGCGGGCTGTGCGGACGAGCAAATCGCGCTTGGCATTCATCTTGCCGGCCGATGCAGAGCGCTCCGCTTCTGTGGGAAAAGAGTCGTACTTCAGCAGATGCGCAATCTTACGGTCAAATAAAGCGATCTCTTCGTGCAGCGTTCTGAGGTAGTACTTGTCATGTGCGGGCGTTGCCATCGGGAAGTCTCCGGGGTCGTGGGTTGCGGAAAGAAAGTCAAAGGCTAACGCGGGGATAGAAACCGCGCCCTCGTTCTCACAGAACGACGCAAGAAAAAGGTAACCGTATACGCTATTCTCTCACCTTTAGGACCGGGCCAAAGCCCTCCCGCGATGCCGGTACTTCCAGCCAGAAATGGCGGGATTGGCATGGCATGGACGAAACGCGCACACAATGTACGAGCGTGCGGCATGGCAGAGCGCATGCCATGCCTGTTCCGCGAGAAGCAAGCGTTTTCATGAAAGGATGAGCGAAAAGGGCAAAAGAAAAGGCAGCGATCGGCTGACCGCTGCCTTTTCTTACATTTGCAATGTGTGCAAGGCTTACAGGACTTGAACCTGCTCCGCCTGCCAGCCCTTGGGGCCCTTTACCACGTTGAACTGAACCTGCTGACCTTCTTGCAAGGTCCGGAAGCCGTTGCTCTGGATGGCGGAGTGATGCACAAATACATCCTCGCCATTCGGGCGGCTAAGAAACCCAAAACCCTTGGTATCGTTAAACCACTTTACAGTTCCCTGTTCCATATCTGTTTCCTTTTGAAGCAAAATGTACCGCTGGACGCAATTTGGTGTTATTTCAAAAAAAGATGCGTACGGCCAACTCTTCGAAAGTAACCAGATCGGATGCCCACGATCAGTCTTTAGTGTATCACCGGTGGTGACGCTTGGTAAGGGGGTGCGTGGCCACAATTTTTGGTCAGGGTTCGCCCGGCGGTACGACAGCTGCCGGGGTGCGGGCCCACTGCAGCAGCCGTCGTTGCCTTGTGGGGACTAGGAGGCCGCGCTTTCCGCGGGTACGTGAAGTTTGGCCTCCATGTCTTCGAGGCTGACGCCCCGGGTTTCCGGATACATCCGCCATACAACGAAGAACTGAAGCGTCGTCATGGAAGCGAAAAAGTAGAACGGTGCGGCGGCGCCCCATCGTGTGGCGAGAACGGGAAACAAAAACGAAACGATGGCGTTCATGAACCAGTGCGAAAAGCTGCCGATACTCTGGCCTTTGGCGCGCACGCGGTTGGGGAAGATCTCGCTGATGTACACCCAGATCACCGCACCTTGAGAAAAGGTGAAAAAAGCGATAAAGCCCATCAACAGCCACAACAGAGCACCGCGCCCGCGGTTGGATTGGAAGCTGACGCCCACGCCGGCCAGGCACAGTGTTGTGCCCACGGAGCCGATGAGCAGCAAGGGGCGGCGCCCTACCTTGTCGATGACCATCATGGCCGCCGTGACCGCCGCAAGATTGACAAAGCCGATCAGGATGGCTTGCTGGTCGCCGGAAACCTGCGTAAACCCGGCCCGCTCGAAGATGCTGTTCAGGTAATACAGGATCGCATTGATGCCGGAAAGCTGGTTGAACATGCCGATGGTAATGGCGAGAAACAGCGGCAGGCGATACCGCCATTGAAAGACGCGATCTGCTTTGGAACCCAAAGCCTGCTCGAGTGAGCTGGCGATCTCTTGTCGTTCACGCTCTGGATTCTCGTCTCCGTTGCGTTGCAGCACGGCAAGGGCAGCTTCGTTTTGCCCTTGTGCCACCAGCCACCGCGGGCTTTCCGGAATGAAAAAGAGCGACACGAAAAAGCACAGCGCCGGAAGCGCCGCCACGCCGAGCTTCCATCGCCACTCGTGCGGCCCCGGAGCGACCCGGCCCACAACGTAGTTGGAGATGTAGGCAAGCATGATGCCGAAGACGACATTGAATTGAAAGGCGCCCACCAGTCGTCCACGCAGTTTTGGCGGAGAAATCTCGGCGATATAGGTCGGGCTGATGACCGATGAAGCGCCGATGGCAAGGCCGCTGAGGGTGCGAAAGACGAGCAGGGTGGGCCAGCCCCACGCAAAGGCACAACCCAGTGCGGACAGGAGGTACAACAGCCCGACAAAGCGCAGGCACGTGCGTCGGCCGTAGCGATCACTGAGGTTGCCGGCAACCGCCGCCCCCACCACGGTTCCCCACAGTGCGCTCGAAACGGTGATGCCCAGCGTAAAGGCGGTCAGCCCGTAGATGGCCGTCAGGGCAGTGGTTGTCCCCGCAATAACGGCGGTGTCGAAGCCGAAGAGCAGGCCGCCCGCGGACGCAATCACCGCGATGCCGAGGAGGTGTTTGTTGATGGAAGCTGCTTTGCGTTGCGTGCCGGTCATGCCTGGCCTCCCCACATCGACTTCAACTCATACACCTCAACACGATCGAGCGTCGCGGCTGCTCCTTCCGCGTGCACACGCAAACCGGTCGGGTCAGCGCTGGCCGGCAGCTCACGGGTGAGGTAACGGCGACCGCCGTTGATGAAGACCTCGGCAACTGCTTTATCGATCAGCACGTCTACGGGACCCGCGCCGCCATCGAAATCTTCGCTGCGCAGCGTCACCAGATCCGTGCCCTGGAAACGCAGCGTAAGGGCGCCACCCTGCGGTATCTTGGCGTTCAATTTGACCTCAACAGGACCGGCGGGGATCGCCTGCAGCTTTGTGTTCGCCTCGTCCGCCGTGAGCGCATCCCAAACGTGTCGTTTGCCCTGCAGGGCCTCGATCTCGCGGATGGGATTTGCCACCATGCGCAGGCCGTCAGGCGTGGTGACAAGCCGGAACTCGGTGGGAAACAGCATTAACTGGGTGAAGGGCATATCCTGCTCCCAAACGCGGCCCCATGCCATCTGAATCCTCCTTCCATCCGGCATGTCGGCGAAAGACTGCGCCGCATACAGAAGCTCTTCACCCTTTATGCTTTTGCCTTCGGCATAGCGCAACTTCGTGCTTTCCGGCGTAAAGGTTTTGCCGTCAAAGGTGCCGATGTAGTAGGCCGACGAGCCGCCGTGAATGATCCACTTCGTGCGGTTCCGATTCCCATCCACCGGCAACTCAAAAAGATCCGGGCATTCGTAAAGACCCTTCAGATGGCTTGTCCGCGTCCAGCTTTTTAAGTCGGTCGAATTGAAGATCGAAGTTCCGTCCTTCTCAAACAGCACCATCACCCAGTGTTGCGTGGGCGCGTACCAGAAGACATGCGGGTCCCTGGTGTTCGTGCTGCCGACCTCGGCATTTGTGTCCAGAACAGGATTGCCCTCGAAGCGCGTGAAGGTAACGCCATTGTCGGTGCTGTAGGCCAGGCACTGCACCTCTTTTTCCGTAGCGCGGTCATAGGCGGTGTACACCAGCACAAGCGCGTTTTTGCCGAAGCCGGCAGCGTTGCGAGAATCGGCGAGTGAGGACCCGGACCACGGCGAGCCGAGCCGGTCGAGCATCATCGCGGGAGGAAGTTCTGTCCAGTGGATCAGATCCTTGCTCGTCGCGTGACCCCAATACATGAAGCCCGTATCCCATTGCACACCGAAGGGGAAGGCCTGCCAGAACAGGTGATATTGACCGTTGTAAAAGATGGGACCGTTGACGTCGTTGCTCCATCCACGCTTCACCGTGAAATGAAACTGGGGACGGTTCACTTCCTTGTACATGGTGGCCGCATCGTGCAGGGTGCGGTCCTGATAAATGCGATCAAACG
This sequence comes from uncultured Acidobacteriaceae bacterium, assembly GCA_964246645.1. Lineage (GTDB taxonomy): Bacteria > Acidobacteriota > Terriglobia > Terriglobales > Acidobacteriaceae > Granulicella. The sequence goes on along the minus strand of CAXTRN010000092.1, from coordinate 8,080 downwards.
CGGGCTGCGTGGCCGGTCCCGTCATCGTGATCGTTTTATCTTTGAATTCACTGATGTCGAGATAAATCCAGTAGTCCACCTGGTCATCGGCCAGTTGGAGCGGAATTACACGCTTGGCCACGCCATTCTCGCTGATCGTGAAGATCCGCTGCTGGGCTTGCCGGCCAATCGGAATGTTGAGGTACTGCTGGGTTACGTGCAGCTCACGGCTTTGCGCGTAAAGCCCTGGAAGCCCCAGAAAAAGCATGGTCAACAAGCAAAGACCAAGGGCCAGCGGTCTTCGCACACGGCCGTGCAACGGCATGCTCATTGGGTCACGAGCTTCTTTCAGCGTGCGCAATTGCGGGTTGGGCGGGGATACAGGCATCGTTCACCTCGGCAAAATTGGACTCGCGCGACGTACACAACCCAAGCCGCGGGAGAAAGAACTTGAAAAACTTCCAGGCGATCCGTCCCTGTGTTCCTCAACCGGTGCGGGGTGCGGGCCTGCTCATGCTGGGTACGGCCAGCAACAGGCTGCGCCATCATACGATATTTGTGCACAATGCGGCGTGGATCTCCGACATGGCTCGCCAAACAACGATGGTGCGGCAATGTCAGCAGATGGCTGATCACCATCCTCAGCCATGGCAAATCGAGGACGAAGGCAAAGGCTTCTTCAAGGCGTTTGAAGTCGTCGGCAACCAGCTCATCCTTGCGTGAATCCATCGAGGTCGAAGGCAGCGCCGCATTAGAAACGGCGCTCCGGAAGGATTGGGTGGGAATGGCAGACCTCGGTTTACTGGAAGATCGGCTTCGCATCCTGCTTCCAGACAATTACCGCGATTCCTTTGAAACCGTCGCGCCGGTGCCTATGCGGTCCGCCGGCCTTGTTTACCGTGAGGGCCGGGTCGCATGGGATGAGATTTGGGCTTCTTTTTGCGACTTGGCGATGGCGGGCGGGCCACCCCACAAAGGCCGTCTCTTGGAACCGGGTACACCGCAGGAAGTGGACCAGGCGCCTGAGCAATATCGCGAGGTGGTCGCCGAGATCTGCCGAGGCATACACCTTGTCACTGGACTGTATGCGGAAGCATCACCTCATTCCGGATGGGTGCAGATGTACTGCACCAGTGCCGGGATGGCGGGTTGGCTCGCACGCGCGATCTGCATGGAAAATGTGTCGGCGCATTGCCAGGGTTTGGTGCTCAGCCTGCCTGCGGGTCCCGCGTTCCGCCTGGAAAAAGAGATCAAAAATGTGGTAACCGTCCTCGCCAAAACCACGCATTATTGGCGCGATCACACGGCGGAAGATCGGCAACAGCGGATCGCGGAACTGATCGCATCCTTGCAAGTCGAGTTCCCGCTGATGCAACCGCCGCTTGCGTCGTCCCCGGCCTGTGCATCCGACCGCCAACAAGGGCGCGGTGCGCTTGTTGCCTCAATCTGCAAAGCGACAGGGCTGGCGGGGTCCGATCTGGAAGCGTCCGATCCCGGCTACCTGCACTGGGTCGGCTTCACCTGTTCCGATGCAAGTGTCGCGATCCGCTGCATGCGGTTTCTGGTGGTCAGCAATGTTTTGGCGCGTCGAGAAGACGCAACCGTCTTCATCCCGCTCAGTATGCATCATGCTGAGCGGCGCGAAGAACTCACCAATCTATTCCAGCAGGCTTACCTTTATGCGAGCGCCTGCTGAAGGCCGCTGCGGGCGCCGTCATGCATTTGTTGTGTCTGGCTGATTCCAGGGCATCCAGCCGAGCACGGACGCCATCATGCAGGTATCGCTCACGCCGGCATAGACCAGCCCGGCACCCACGAGTCCGGCACCGACAAAGAACTTCTTTGAGGTGAGCAAACCAAGACCGCAGCAAGCCAGCACGAGAGAACCCGCCGTCACGCGCACCTGGCGCTCCATCGACCAAGGCAGATTCGCGGCCACAACAAGCGGCTTGCCTTGGTCCGACCACGCCTGAATGCCACCCTCGAGCACATGAAGCGAGCCAAAACCTTTTCGGACCAGAAGGTGTTTTGCCTGCTCTGCCCGTCGCCCACTGCGGCAGATCAGGGTGAGCGGTTCTGACCGGGGCCAACCATCACTGGCTTTGTCCAGGGACCCAAGTGGAACGAGTTCCGAGCCTGCGATGTAGCCTCCAGCGAACTCGGCGTATTCCCGTACATCGATCAAACGAGCTGCCATGTGCTCCTCTCATGAGTCGAACCAGTCGAGTATATGCACACAGCTATGTTTTTTGAGCGGTGCTGGAATATGCGATGCGCAACGATGCTGGTTCTACGGCACAGCATGCCGGAACAGCGTAAGCACATGCCGGTATGTCCGCTCCTGTCGCGAGCTTCGACTTCACCTCGCCATGGTGCCGGTCTATTCATCGCGTCCCGCCTGCGTTTTTCGTGTGGGCGCGTGGAAGTCGGGGGGTTTGTTGGCCACCCATCGCAGAAAGCGCCGTATGTCCTCCCGGGTTCGAAGCGCGTCCAGGTCTGCATACCGTTCTGCCAATTCGTGGTTGGATACATGCGCGTGTATGGTGCGATGGCAGATCGGATGCACGGGCACAGTCTCGCTGCCGCCCTCGCTCTTCGGTACAGCATGGTGCCACTCCACACGTGAACCAAGCAGGCGATGGCAGAGCGCGCAAACAGGCCGTTCCGGCTCGCCGGCACGCGCGATGCGTTGCTCCACCTCTCGCAAACTCTGCTTCCGCTTGACCCGGCCCTGCATGCAAGAGCTTTTGATGCCGGCTTCGGCAGGATCATCGCCGCAAGCTTTGCTCAAGCCCTTGTTCCTCAGGCATGTAACTTAGTCATGCATGGCAGCGAACATGTCGAGGAACTGTTGGTACTTCCCATCTTTCTCCGCGGTCCGCAGAGGCCTGACTCGCTCGACCAGGATTTCTCCCTTTTCGATGGTGTTGTTTTCAAGAATTTGTACGACCTCCCTGGTGTACTCATCGAGAGGCATGGCACGCGGATCGCTGGCCTGCTGCGGACCGCCCAGCTCTGTTTGCACATAGGGCGGTGCGAGCTCCAACACCTCGACGCTGGTCTTCCGCAACTGCACACGGAGCGCATCGAGCCAGTTGTGCATAAAGGCCTTGGTCGCGCTGTATACCGGCCCCGGTGGATACGGAACAAAGGCAAGCCCTGAGGTGGTCACCATCAGCGTGGACTGCGGCTGGGCACGCAACGTGGGCAGCAGCGCAGCCGATAACTGCACCACGCCTGTGATGTTGGTCTGAATGGTGCTGTACGCGCGTGTCAGGTCGATGTTCTCCGCCGTGTAGTCTTCCTGCCCGCCGATGCCTGCATTGTTGATCAGCACATTCAGCTCAGGAAATTGGGTTCTCACAGATTCCGCGAACTTGGCGAGCGCAGCACTGTCGCTCAGGTCGACGGCGATACCGACCATGCCGGCGTTACGGCCCGTAACTTCGTCCAGCAAGGTTTGCCGCCGCCCGGCGATGATGACCTTGTTTCCCTTGCTGTGCAAGGCCTCAGCGAGGGCGCGGCCGATACCGCTGGTGCCTCCGGTGATCAGAATCGTGTTGCCTGAAATGTTCATCGTCGCTCCTAAATCTTCTTAAGCCTTCCCTAGGCTTTCCTAGATGCAGCGAAATGCAGGTCGGAAGCAACTTTTGTTTTGCGGATGTTTGCGGGAACGATCGCTGAAGCGAAGACGCCTTAGCAGGGCCGATCTGTACGCCGGATCTGCGCGCGGACCTGGGCATCTAGAAAAACGAAGCAGCAAAGGAGAGCGATACACAAGAACATCCGGTCAAGTGCTTTCCTTGACGGACAAATCTCCTGCTGCTCACATCAGATTGCGGAGGCAGACGTCGCTTCGGAATGCGGAGTGACCAACGCATGCGCCAGCACGCCCCGTTTGTGACCGCGCACATCGGAAGGCAGGTAGCCAAATCTTGACCGGAAGCGTGCCGAAAAGCGCGATGCGGAGTCATAGCCAACCGCCATCGCGATCGAAAGAACGGGCATTTCCGAGTTGTGCAGCAGCGTGAGGGCGTACGACATGCGCACATCCTGAAGGATTTCTCGAAAAGACAGGTTTTCGGACCGCAGCCTCCGCCGCAATGTGGCGGGGCTGCTGTTTGCATACCGCGCCACTTCGTTGATCGACCAGGGAAATCCCGGGTCGTTCAGCAGCAGCCGACGCAAACGCAGGCTCAGGCGCTCGGGTTCGGCGGCAGAAAAGCCGATGCCTTTCTCCTGCAGCCAGACGAGGACCTCGCGAAGTCGGTGCTCCGCCACAGGGGCAGGCACCCCTGCGAGATCAAGCAGGCTGTCGAAAGCTGAGCGGTAGGCTGACCGGAACTCCGAAGTGAGCCGGGGCAGCAGGGTTGCCACCGCAAACGGGGCAACCGATGTCGACGACGAGGCGAACGCGCCAATCGTTTCGAAACTCCATGAAATCCAGCGTGCCTTATAGGACCCATGCGGTGCGGGCGAGTTGGAGATCTCCACGACCTGCCCGGCAGCGAGCGCGACCGCATCTCCGGGAGACGCGGTGCACTCGCCACCGACCCACTGGACTCGCTTGCGTCCTTCTTCGACGAGAATGAGTGTAGGCAGGTCGATCGTTACCCGGTGGGCCCGCAACCGTGTGGGCTGGATGACACGGCCGGCGGCCCCGACGCGAGGCCGCATGATGGTCGTTCGTGGCTCCTGCTGTTGCTCGTCCATTGTTCTCACACGCACTTGCAACTGATCTTGCTTCAGTCAGTTTAGGCTCCGAAGGTGACGGTCAGTGTCGCTTTGCCGAGCGCGTTCATGCCCGTCATCATGCCGACCATGGCGCCGCTTGCGTCGTCAGGCACGGGCAGTTTGTCTACCTTGAGCGCGTAGATGGTGAAGATGTAGCGATGCGGCGGCCCCGGCGGCGGGGCGGCCCCGACGTAGCCCTGATTCCCCATATCCGTGCGGGTCTGGCGTGCCCCCGCCGGCAACGGCGACGTGCCTGAACCGGCGCCGCCGGGCAACTCCGTCACGGTGGCAGGCAGGTCGACCACCCCCCAATGCCAAAAGCCGGAACCGGTTGGCGCGTCAGGGTCGTACAGGGTGATCGCGAAACTTTGCGTGCCCTCAGGCGCGTCTGCCCACGCAAGGTGCGGAGACTGGTTTTCACCGCTGTGCCCGAAGCCGTTAAATACATTTTTTGCAGGCAAAACGCCACCCTCGCCCAAGTCTTTGCTGAAAAGCCGGAATGCCATGAAAGGATTCCCTCCTGCACCAAGGCTCAGGCGCGCAGGCCATCCGTGTCGCTCCCGGTTCGATCAACTTCTGTGCCAAAGCGCTCAACGGGGGGATGGATGAAGCCGCTCGGAGGAGGTACGGAAAAGAAGTGATTTCTTCGATCGTGTCCACGTGTCGCCAAGAACTCCGGAGCAGACGTGTTGCATGAGTGCGGCTGTGCGGGTGACTCCGGCAAGCCAGTCTGTCGATCGGGGTGCGGACGGGAGTTGCACGACGGCGACTACAACTTCTGTGGTATCCCCTGCCACGAAAGACGCATTCACGCGGGCAACATCGCCCTCTATCCTGGCCTGTGTGCTCCGAATCGTGATGATTTCGGAGGTCTAAATTGGCACGCTTCCATAGAGTTTGTCTAGAGTCCGTCTAGAGTTTGTCCAAGGTCGACCATGCAAGTCGCTTCAGGTTCTTACAAGCCCGCGCTGGAAGGTGTTCGCGCGTTGGCGTTTCTTCTTGTTTTTGCGGTTCACTATAGCGGCCCCACCTGGACTCTGGAGGGCCGCACTCCTTGGGCTTATCCTTGGCTTCTTCTTTGCCAACTGTCTTTTTGCGCGGTTCCCCTGTTTTTTGCGCTCTCCGGGTATCTGATCACCGGTGTTCTCCTGCGAACCGTGCGGGACGATGGTTTCTTCCGTAACTTTTATTTCCGTCGCGCCCTTCGCGTTCTGCCTTTGTATTACGTCATCCTGGCAGGTATTGCGTGTGCGGCCCTAGCCATGCACACGCATTTTCTGCTACGGCATGGGCTTTTGGTTTGCTATTTATTTAACTTTTGGCCATACAACGGCTATTACAACATCAACCATTGGATACAGATCGGCCATTTCTGGTCGTTAGCTGTGGAAGAACAGTTCTACCTATTATGGCCGGTTGCCATTTGGTTCGTGCGAGATCGTCGTAAGTTACGAAATATCTGTTATGGCGTGATTGCTGCGTCCTTTGCCGGGCGTCTGAGCTGGCCCTGGTGGCCCGTGCAGTCCTTCGAATTTGTCTACCAGAACACGCTGTTCCGTTGCGATGCGATCATGCTTGGCTGTGCGCTGGCGTTGTACGAGGGCGAAGCGGCTGCGATGTGGAAAAAACTGGTTATGCCGGCACGACTTTCGTTGCTTGCCGGCGCCGCGGTCATCGTTGCGCGGGCACTGATTCACAACGAAGCCATGCCCTTCGACAACTTCGGCGTCATGGTGATCATGCCCTTGCTGTCGCTCATGGGCGCGTCCTTTGTGGTGTTAGCGCTGCATCCGGGCACGCTGACCGCAAGAGCAAGCACCGCGCGTTGGGCCGTATATCTTGGCAAGCGGAGTTACGGCCTTTACTTATTACACCAGTTATTCAGGCCATGGGTTTTGGAGCGTTTCGTTCCTTATCTGACAAGCAAGGTGGGGCGTGGCTGTGCCTTTTTTCTAGGCGTGCTGTTGGCGTTCGCAATCACATGGGCCCTTGCGGAACTGGCGTTCCGTTTTGTGGAAGAGCCGGCTTTGCGGTTAAAGAAGCACATCCGGTTTGGCAAACCGTCTTTCACGGCGGCCGGAAGGCTGACAAGGGAGGCAGCTTCTCCTGCATTCGTCGTTTCACCATCGATATCGCTGACGGAGTAAGAGGATTTTCATGATCACGCAAGCCAAGCCGGTAAGGGAGGTATGGGCGGGGATAACTTTTCCTGCTTTGGTTGCCGTCGTCGGGATGTATGTCCTGTGGATCCTAAGCCTTCCATGCTTTCCATCCACGGACGGCCCCGTGCATATGTACTACGCGCATATTCTCGGCACGCTGCTGACACACAGCAACGCGCAATATGCACGCTTTTTCCATGTGCGCCACCTATTGCCACCTTACTCGCTGTACTACTATCTCTTGCTGGGAATGGCTGGGATATTTCCCATGTTTGTGGCAGACCGCCTGGTGATCTGCCTGTATTTCATCAGCTTTGTCTTCGGATTGCGGTTCATGATGCGTGCGTTGGGGCGTCACGCGGACCTTTGTGCGCTCATGGCGACCCCTTTGTTACTGAACTGGTCCCTGGGTATGGGCTTTGTGAACTTCTGCTTATCGCTTGCACTGTCTTTCTGGGCCCTTGGCGTGTGGCTTCGGGTGATGGGAAGCGATCGGCTGCTGTGGCGAGCTGCATTCCCTGTTCTGGCTACGCTGGTGATGCTGGCCCACCCGATACCGCTTTTATTGACTCTGGCGATTGCGGGACTTTTGCTGTGCGGGCGTTTTCTGAACGCGCGACTCAGAGCGGGCCGGTGGTGTGTTCCAGAAAAAGGCTGGGCGGACCTGCTCACGCTTGGGTTGTGCCTGGGAGATGTCGCCTATATTCGGCTGTTTACGACGGCACATCCGCTGGACCAGGGCGTCAGCTTGACCTTTCATCAGTACCTGCAATCCGTGCTCGACCGCTTCAGCTTTTATGGCAGAGAACATGCGGTCGCTTTTGTGTATGGCAGAGCCTGGGATTCCATGATCTATCGCGCCGCTCTTCTGATTGTGCTTGTGCTGGCTGCGGCAGCCGGTTTCTGGCAATGGCGTAAAAACAGAATCGCGAAAATATGGACGTTTGGCGACACCTTTTTTCTGCTGGGGTGTGTGTGGGTATTTTTGCTGCCTGTTCTGCCTTCCAAGCTGAACGACTGTTTCTATGTCGCCGATCGCCTGACCATTTACGCATGGCTTTTTTTCTTGATCTCTGCCGGCGCGATCAAGCTACCCATGAGGGACGAAGGCGGCTGGCTCGCCGCGCAAAAGGCGATTGCGCGGCGAGTAAACATCTTTTTACGCGTGGCTGTGTGCCTCGTGCTGGGAACCACAGTTTGTTTCC
>CAXTRN010000091.1:0-14254 GCA_964246645.1 uncultured Acidobacteriaceae bacterium | reverse complement strand
GTCATCTCGACCGAAGCGAACAGCTTCACCGTTCGCGCAGCGGAGAGACCTGCAGGGTGAGGTCCCGTGCTGACCAACTGCAGGTCTCTCCACTGCGCTGCGCTCCGGTCGAGAGGACAGTTTGTGCCGTAGGAAAAGGCAGGCTCGTATGGCGGTGCACTTATGTCTGCGTGTTAACGACTATTTGTTCTTTGGCGTCTTGTTGCCCAACCTCGCCGTGGAAGCGCGAATCACCAGCTTCGGTTCGATGACGTGCTCCCGGCTGGGCAGTTCCTGCGCGGGACTGTCTTTGTGTTGCAAAAGGCTGCGAAAGGCGAGTGCTGCCAGTTCGCGGCGGGGCACCACCAGCGTCGTCAACGCCGGTTGGGTGTAGGCGCTCAACTCGATGCCATCGAAGCCGATCACCGAAATGTCCTCCGGGATGCGTAGCCCTGCCTCATGGATGGCGACCATGGCGCCGATGGCCGTGAGGTCGTTCGAAGCAAGTACTGCCGTGGGCAGCCGCTTGTTGGAACGCTTGCCCGCGTTCCTGCTTCCACTCTCATCGCTTTGCAGAATGCGCCGCATGGCATGCGCGCCGCCTTCGACGCGGTGATCGGCCTCCTGAAGCCACAATGGATCACCGGTAACGCCGTGCTGCGCCAAGGCTTGCCGAAACGCCTTGGCCCGCAGCGCAGCGGAGGCCAACGTGAGCGGGCCGCTGATAAACGCGATGTCCTTATGCTGCAGGGGGAACAAATGTTCCATCGCGGCTTTTACCCCGGCCTCGTAATCCACACGTACCACGCTGACGCGTGGTCCGCTCACGGGCGCATCCATAAACACCATCGGAATCTGCCGCTGCGCAAAGGTTTTGATCAGCCGGTCGTCCATTTCGGAGGTCATAATGGCGACGCCGTCCACCTTGCGCTGCAACATCCGCGCAACGCAGTTTTCCATGCGCTTCGGATCGTAATTGGTGTTGGCGATCAGGATTTCCTGCCGATGCTCGACGGCAATATCCTCAAAAGCCTTGACGAGTTCCGGGAAATACGGGTTCGTGATGTCCGAGATGATGAGACCGTACATGCCGCTGCGGCCGGAGCCCAAGGTGCGCGCATTTACATCCGGATAAAAGTTGAGCACATCGATGGCGCTGCGCACGCGTTCCGCCGTTGCCGGGGCAACGAAAGCCGTGCCGTTGATGACACGTGATACGGTGGCTGTGGAAACGCGGGCCCGGCGCGCGACCGCCATGATGTTCATGCTTCTATCATGCCGGAAGGGATGGAGGACGCAACTGAAATTGCGCAAAGGCGGCGAAAACGGTGCACGGAAGTAGCAGGCTTCGGACATCTGTCGTGCCCGGAAGGGACGCTGCGTTCCTTGCTGCATGACTGCAGGTCTTTCCGCTGTGCGAACGATGAACCTGTTCGCTTCGGTCGAAACGACAAGTCTGTATTCAGGCCACGGCTACTTCAGTTCGTCTTCCCGAAGGGATATCGTCGAGCGTCGCCTACTGTCCGCCGGCGGCGGGCATAGCTACGATCTTCCCTGCGTTCTTATGCTCTGCCGTTTGTGCCGCGGACGCGGTACCGCTGAGCTCATGGGTGTGCCAGGGTACGCTTTCGTTCGCGATCTCCGTGTGGTGGCGCAGGTAATCGAGTGCGAACGCGCTGGCCGTGGGATCATCCTTCTGGTCGGCGAAGAGCGCGGCTTCTTTTGTAGCTTTATCTTTCATGCCAAGTCGGCGATACAGGATCGACAGATTGTAGTGCGCGGCCAGGTCGTCCGGATCGATCGCCTGCAGCGCCTCATATTGCACCAGGGCGTCGGGATATTTGTGCTGCTGATACAGGGAAAATCCGAGTTCGCGATGGGCGTCCTTCGAAAGCGGAAAGCCCTTCAGCACCTCACCCAAGTCAGCAATCGCCAGATCCAGATTGCCGGCATTGCGCTCCACCAGGGCACGGTAATACAGCGCCCGCGCATTTTTCGGTGCCAGGGCAAGTGACTTTTCCAGGTGGGGACGCGCTTCGTTGTAGTGCTGCCATTGGATCTCAGCAATGGCCATGTTGGTATAAGCGTCGGCGTAGTCAGGCCGCAGCTTGGCCACGTGCTCAAAGGCCGCAAAGGAGGACGCATACTGCTGTGCGTCCAGAAGCGCGATGCCGTAGTTGTTCCAACGCATCCACTCCTTGTTTTCATCCCCGGCCGGCGGCGTGGGGGCGTTGCTGCCGATATGGATGACGCGGCTGGCGGTGATCATATCGACAATCGGCTCTTCATAATGTTTGCCCATGCCGAAGTCGAGGAAGTGCTGGTCGAAGCGCCGGTATTTGATGGTTGCCGTAAGGATGACCGCGCCCTCGGCCGCAGAGGGCATATGGAAGCTGTACCGCACCACCTGCGAGCGGCCGGATTGAATGGAGTTGTTGTACGCAACGACGCGGTTATCCCAAACCTGGTGCAGGTCGTTGATGCCGCCCTTGCCGTTGATCAACCGATTTGTGAAGCTGTGCGCCTGTCCGTCGAGCTCGCCGTTCGGTTGCAGCGCGCCGCTCTGCGCCAGCACCTTGCCCTGCGCGTCCTTGACCGTAAACATCACCCAGGACTCATACATATCGCGCTGTTCGGGCACGTGGCTGTGTGCAATGCCCTTGTTTTGAATGACGACATTGGCGGTAAGGTGCTCGCCGGGCGCGACCTGGTAGGCGGTGAGCCCGAGCGGGGCGACGATGTTCGCATCCGTGTTCACGTCCGGTGCCGTTTCGGGGGCATTGCCGTCACGCTCCAGCGCAAACAGGTCCACGTTGAAGACGTTGGTCTGGAGGTACTGGACGATACGCGCGGTCTGTTCCGGGTAGTTGTAAAACTGCGGTACAAGAGTATTGCCGCCCAGCCAGCGGTGCGAGGCGAACTTACCGTTCTTGGCGCCGGGGTCGCGGCTCACCAGCGCTTCGCGTTGCATGTGGCAGGTTTGGCAGGTGGACACTGAATCTTTCGTGTAAAACGGCAGCGGCGATTGTTTGGCAAAGGACGAGGCCTGCCATTCGTCGTACACCGAAAACGCCCGCAGCCACTTGTAGTCATTCAGTTCGTGCGGCAGGGCGGCTTTATGGCAGCTGGCGCAATATTCGGGCGTGCGATAGAAATCTTTCATCACCGCCTTGGAATGGCGGTCGAGATGGGCCAGGATCTCCCCGTCGCTGACCTGGCGGGTAATGGGCTTGTTGTTTTCATCCACCAGCACGGCCGGAACGCCCATGACATAGCTGCCTGTGCCCCGGGTGGTGACCTTCTGAATGGAGTGGCAAACCGCGCAGGAGATGCCGTCCGCGTCATACGAGTGCGTGGTCGGCTTGCCCGCGGTCATCTGGCCGGAGACCACGGCGATCGGGCTGTGGCAGCCCTCGCAATGCCGCATGGATTCCGTGCCCTTTTCGGCGTTCAACAGCTGCACGTTGCGCTGGTACCAGGGCGTGCGGTTCGAGTTCGCGTGGGCCGACTGCCGCCACTGTTCCTGCGCGGCCTGGTGGCAATGGCCGCAGTAGGCCGCGGTCGGAAAGGTGTTCGGATCGAGAAACTGGCCGGTGTCGGTGGTTGCATTGGAGGGCAAAAACGGCGAGCCGGCACCCAGCTTATAGGAATAGTCGCTTGCAACCTTGGCCTGGTAGGCTTCCCGCGCCCGTCGCGCGGCTTCTTCCTCGGTCCCCGCATAAACGCCGCGGCGCAGCGAAACGGCAGCCGCCGAAACGCACAAAAGCACAATCAGCGTCCGAAGCGTCCAGCGATGTGTCGAGCGAGTGGGCATGGAATCGGTGATGTCGGAAAGTTTCCGGGCGGGGCAGACACCGCGGCATCTCCTGCCCGCATTCAAGCCCATGTTTCCGCGCCGTGTTTCCGCAGCGAACCGCAGTGTAGAGCATCCGCGCCACGTTTGGCTAGGGCACTCGGACCGTCGTGCGGTGTACCCACTAAATCTCAAAGTGTGATGTCGGACGAAGCGTTAATCCCAACCTGTCACCTCGACCCGAGCGTCTATTCCCCACCTGTCACCTCGACCCGAGCCTTTATTCCAACCTGTCCTCTCGACCGGAGCGCCTATTTCAATCTGTCCTCTCGACCGGAGCGCTTCCTATGATCTGCCGTCTCGACCGGAGCGCTTACCCCAATCTGTCATCTCGACCGGAGCGCACAGCGCGCAGTGGAGAGACCCGCAGTTCGGTTACGGACCGGAGCGCAGCGGAGTGGAGAGACCCGCAGTTCGGTTACGGCTCAAACGCTGCTTGTAGCAGAACTGCGGGTCTTTCCACGCCGCGGGCCGATAAAGCCGCCCGGCTTCGGTCGAGATGACGGTTTGCAGGGGGGGTGAGGATGGGTCGGCGGGAGCAAACCTCATCTCACTGGAATGTCGATCACCTCGATCGTCAGCGCGGGTACGGTGTGATTCCAGGTTCCGCCAGTCAGGCGCGCGGTGGCGGTAACGGGTTGAATCAGGTTGGGAGCCGTGATGGAGTTGGTGGCTTCAAAGGAATTTGCATGCAGGCTGATCACCGCCGCTTTGCGGCTGCCGGTGAGCCCTTCCAGGTCGACGGTCAACGGCTGGTCCTGGTTTGAAGCATTGACCAGCTTCAGGTGCAGGATGCGGTCCGTGGAGCCAACGGTGGCGGAGTAGAAAAAGCGGTCGCCCGCGCCAGCCATCGAAGACCGTACCGTGCCGTCGCCCAGATGCCCGGCAAACAGGCCCTGTGCGTACAGGCTGGGGGATGGGTAGGATTCAAGCGAGTTGTAGCCGATGAGATTGGTGGACCACTGCCCGGCGCTGGGGTTCACATTGATCAGCAGCGGCGCGTAGCTCGCCATCAGGATGAGATCGCTGTTGCGTTCCATGGAGGTCATCCAGGCGGCATCGGCCAGCGCGCCGCCGAAGTTGGGTGTGGGCACGCCGGAAAGCGTCGCCCATTCGCCAATGAAAATCTTCGGTCCGGTTCGCGGGGCGTTGTCGTAATGATGCGTGAAGTCCAGCATGTCGGCTGTGGGCTTGTAGTAATGGTCGTCCAGCACATCGGGCTGCGCGTTTGGCGCGGTTTCTTTTACGGGCGTAGTGGCGATGAGCTTGTATTGCGGGTACTTCTTGCGGAGCGCTTGCGCAAACTGGGCAAACCGGGCGTCGTAGCTGCCTGATTTATCGAACCAGTCCTCGTTGCCGATCTCGATATAGTGCAGCGGAAACGGCGCGGGATGGCCGTCTTTGGCCCGTTCGGCGCCCCAATGTGTGCCCGTGTCACCGGTCAGGTATTCGACCTCATCGAGCGCCGATTGCACGTAGGGCTCGAGTTCCGGACCAGGCGCGACGTGCGCTCCATGCAGGGCATAGCCGGCGTATACGGCCAGCAACGGTTCGATGTGCAAGTCCTCACACCATTCCAGAAATTCGAGCAGCCCGAGTCCGTCGGTCGACCAGTAGGTCCAGGGGGCCTGATGGCCGGGCCGGTCGACGAGCGGGCCGATGGTCTGCTTCCAGTTGTACCAATCGTCCAGGGTGTCGCCTTCAAGGTAATTGCCGCCGGGTAGACGCAGAAAATGCGGATGGAGGGAAGCCATACGCTCCATCAGGTCGGGCCGGTTGCCGTTGGGGCGATTGTTGAAGGTAGGCGGAAAAAGCGAGACCTCCTGCAGATAGAGCGTTCCCGGATGCGCGACCAGCAGTTGAAGATGGTTTCTGGCCGAAGCCGGTTGGCCGCCTGTGGTCAGCGTGTAGGCATAGCGCGACCAGTCGCCGGCGTGTACGGGCACCGTTGCTTCCGCCACCACGATGCCGGAATCGTCATTGATAAGACGCGCGGTGACCGGCCCGGTAGCGGCCTCGTCGATTTTGGCGTAGAACGAGCCACGGTACAGCGTGTGCGGACGAACGCCCATGCCCCAGTAGCCTTCGTTGCTGACACCGGCTTCCGCTCCGGGCGAGGCTGTCTGTACGGTGAGCTTCAAGCTCGTGGGCAGGGCTTTGCTGGGGCCCGTGCTTTTGTCGATCGCAAACGCCGCATGCGCGTTGCCGTGCCGCGCGAGATCCCAGTGCAAAACGCCCTCCCAACTGCCGCGGAAGGTCCGGTTTTGTACCATCTCGGCGTATAAACCGCCGTCAAAGGCATGGTTGATCTCTTCGGTCATCATGCCGTACAACATGGGGCTGACTGGCGTGACGACCTCGTGGGGGGCCAGCGTCAAATGGGCCGAAGGCGCAGCCGTTTGAGCCGTCAATGCCGAAGCCATAAGCCCGCAACAGGCGATCAGGGCGGAAGAGGCGAGCAGGGTGGAAGAGGCGATCAGTCTGCCGAGGCAACGAAACGAGCGGCGTGAAAAAGCGGAGCGGACGCGGTCCATGGGCGATCTCCTGCAAGGCGGAAGGTGTGAACTGCCGGGCTCCCTTGTTGTAGCCGATTTGAAATCGCTTACACAAGCGGAAACCTTTGTTTTCTCAAAGTCGCCACCGTGCAGACCCGAACTGCCAAAGCGCTCGTTCCTGCTGTAGGCTGGCTTTGCCACCGCAAAGGTTTCGGAGAACGCATGAGCATGGACGCATCGCGAGAGATTTGGTTTGTTACCGGCAGCCAGCACCTGTACGGGCCGGAAACATTGGCGCAGGTTGCCGCGCATGCGCAAACCATTGCGGGATCGTTGAACAACGAAGCGAGCCTGCCGGTGCGCGTTGTGCCCAAGCCCGTGCTGACCACGCCGGAGCAGATTTCCGCGCTTTGCCGCGAAGCCAACAGCGAGGAAAACTGCATCGGGCTGGTCCTTTGGATGCACACCTTTTCGCCGGCAAAGATGTGGATCGCCGGCCTCCTGTCGTTGCGCAAACCGTTTCTACATCTGCACACGCAGTTCAATCGCGAACTGCCGTACGCCACCATCGACATGGATTTCATGAACCTGAACCAGGCCGCGCACGGCGATCGCGAGTTTGGCTTCCTCACGGCGCGACTCCGCCTTCCGCGCAAGGTCGTCGCCGGCCATTGGCAAGATCCCGAAACCGTGCGGGACATGGCGACATGGGTGCGCGCTGCGTTGGGGTGGCGTGAATCGCAACATCTGAAGGTCGCGCGCTTTGGCGACAACATGCGCAATGTCGCTGTAACCGAAGGCGACAAGGTGGAAGCGCAGCGTGTCTTCGGATTTTCAGTGCACGGCTATGGCATCGGCGACCTGACCGACCGCATGGCCCAGTGCAGTGAGGCCGAGGTGGCGCAGTTGGTGGCGGAGTACCGCGATCAATACACGATCGGTAAAGACCACGACCGCGTCGAGGCGCTGGCCGTCGCGGCGCGTATCGAACTCGGCCTGCGGGCGTTTCTGACCGAGGGCGGCTTTGGCGCCTTTACCGATACCTTTGAAGACTTGCACGGCATGGGCCAACTGCCGGGGATCGCCACGCAGCGATTGATGGCAGCCGGCTTCGGTTTCGGAGGGGAAGGGGACTGGAAGACTGCCGCCCTGGTGCGGGTAATGAAGGTGATGGCCGAAGGGCTGCCGGGCGGCACCTCCTTCATGGAGGACTACACCTACGATCTCGCGGGCGACAAAGGCGGGCACATGGTGCTCGGCTCGCACATGTTGGAGATATGCCCGACGATCGCCGCGGAAAAACCCTCGCTT
The DNA here is from genome assembly GCA_964246645.1 of uncultured Acidobacteriaceae bacterium. Lineage (GTDB taxonomy): Bacteria > Acidobacteriota > Terriglobia > Terriglobales > Acidobacteriaceae > Granulicella. The sequence goes on along the minus strand of CAXTRN010000091.1, from coordinate 6,616 downwards.
GAAGTGCATCCGTTGGGCATCGGGGGCAAAGCCGACCCGGTGCGGCTGGTGTTTACGTCGCCGGCGGGCGAGGCCGTGGTGGCGTCGATCGTCGACATGGGCAATCGTTTCCGGATGATTGTGAATGAGGTCGATGTGGTTGTGCCCGCGCAGCCGCTGCCCCGGCTGCCGGTGGCGCGCACGCTGTGGGTGCCGCGGCCGAATTTGAAGATCGCCGCAACGGCATGGATCTACGCGGGCGGCGCGCACCACACCGGCTTCAGCCAGGCGTTGGGCATGGAGCATCTGGCCGATTTTGCCGAGATCGCCGGGATCGAGCTGGTGCGCATCGACGCCCAAACAAACATTCCGCAGCTGCGCCGCGAGCTGCTGTGGAGTGATACGGCGTACAAGGTGCTTTGATCGGAGAAGGGTTGAAACGACAACGGCGTGGTGGTGCGGTACACAGATAACAGAGATGGTGAAGCTACGGCATCTTTTCTGCGTGGCCCACAGCCGCCCGCAGCGTTTCGGCCGCGGATTCCGGAGTGATGTCGCGCTGCGGGGAGCCGAGCAATTCGAAGCCGACCATGAACTTGCGCACTGTGGCGGAGCGCAGCAGCGGTGGATAAAAATGTGCGTGCAGGCACCATTCCGGATGCGGTTGCTGATCGTAAGGCGCCGGATGAAAGCCCATGGAGTAGGGAAAGGGCGTTTGGAAGACCTGGTTGTAGCCGCGAGTGACTGTGCTCAGCAGGGCTGCGAGGCCGTCGCGCTGTGTGGGCGTTTGCGCTTCGACAGAGGCGATCGGCTCGCGCGGGATCAGCAGCACCTCAAACGGCCAAACCGCCCAGAACGGCACCAAGGCAACCCAGCTGTCGTTTTCTGCGACCAGGCGCTCGCCCTGCTGCAACTCTAGATTGAGATAAGCGGCGAGTAGTGTTTGCCCGTGGGCGGCGAAGTAGGCTTTTTGCGCGGCCAGCTCAAGGCTGGGCTCGTCGGGCAGGTGCTCGGTGGCCCATATCTGGCAGTGCGGATGCGGATTGCTGGCGCCCATCATCGCGCCGCGGTTTTCAAAGATCTGGACGTACTGGATTTCCTGCATCGCGCCGAGTTCCGTCGCCTGGATTGCCCATTGATCGACCACGCGGCGGATGGAAGGCACCGGCATGGTGGCTAACGTAAGGTCGTGGCGCGGATCGAAGCAAAGCACGCGGCAGGTGCCTCGCTCGGTTTCGGCCCGCAACAGGCCGGCGTTCTCGACATCCAGGGTCGCCGGCGTGGTGTCCGGCTTCAGCGCCGCAAAGTCGTTCTCGAAGACAAAGGTGCCAGTGTAGGCTGGGGTGCGTACGCCGCCGGCGCGCAGATTGCCGGGGCACAAATAGCACTCGGGATCGTATTGGACAGCTGCGGGCTGGGCGGGGCTTTCCGTTTGCCCCTGCCACGGCCGCTGCGTGCGATTCGGCGAAACGACCACCCACGAACCGCGCAGCGGATTCCAGCGCCGGTGCGGCGATTCGCGAAAAAGTTGCGCCATGGGTTGGTTGTCGCTCATGCGGGCACCGTGTTTTGTACTTCGGGCGTCTGGCTGCGGCGCAGGGCGCCATCGACCGGCTCGCAGACAAAGGTTTCGGCGTGCAGGTTGAATTTGTCCCCATAGGCTTGCTTGAGCGATTCCATAAAGCGCTCCTTTTCTTCGGTGCGCACCAGATTCACGGTGCATCCGCCGAACCCGCCGCCGGTCATGCGGGCACCGAAGCACCCCGGCTGCTGGGCTGCCGTATCGACCAGGAAATCGATTTCCGCGGTGGAACAGGCAAAATCGTCGCGCTGGCTTCTGTGCGCTTCCAGCATGAGCCGGCCTGCTGCGCGCGCATCACCGCCAATGAGCGCTTCCCGCATGGCGCGCACGCGGGCATTTTCAGTGAGGATATGACGGCAACGCTGGAAGCTTTCGGGCGAAATCTGCGCGCGCACGGCTTCGAGATCGGCCATGGTGGCTTCCCCGAGCATGCGGACCTGCGGGTTAGCCTTAACAATCATCGCTTGGCCTTCTTCCACCTCGCGCCGCCGCTGCCCATATTCGCCACCGGCAATGGAGTGCTTCACGGTGGAGTTGCACACCACAACACAGGTTTCGGCCATCCCACCCAGGTTCATCGGCACCGCCTCATGCGTCAGGGTGTGGGTGTCAAGCAAAAGCGCGTGCGCGGCCTCGGCGAGGGTGATCACGGTTTGATCCATAATGCCGCAGGGCGAGCCGACGTAGTTGTTTTCCGCGCGTTGGCAAAGCAGCGCCACCTGTTCCGGCGCGAGTTGTGCGTGCAAATGGCCCAGCAACGCATACGCGGTCGCCACCTCCACCGAGGCGGAAGAGCTCAGCCCACTGCCCAGGGGCACGTCCCCGCACAGGCGCAGGGTAAACGGGGCAGGCTGCATGCCAAGCTGCTGCAATTCCCGCAGCACGCCGACGGAATAATCGCTCCAATCATGCACGGCACCGTCGCGATTGCCGGGCGCGAGCGTGCGGGTGGTCGGAAAGCGATCGCTCGAAAACCGGTACTGCCCTTCGGGGTCCGCTTCCACCGTGGCCATCGTGAAAAAGGGGATCGCCATGGGCAGCACCAGGCCGCCGGTGTAATCGGTGTGTTCGCCGATCAGGTTTACGCGCGCCGGGGCGACAAACGTCCGTCCCGGGTGTTGCTCCCGGTCCGGCGTCATCGGCAGTTCCTCTTGCTGGGCATCAGGCATACTTTGTTGGATGTTGTGGGGCCGGTTTCGCGGCAGAATTCAACGTTTTGCGCGCCACTGCTCCGTAAGGGACGCGTCGGAGAGCGCTTTGATGAACAGCCCACCCACGACACTGCGTGCTTGAAAGCCGGACTTTATGCCGGTTTTGGTGTCGTACCAATCCGTCATCGGCACGCGGCTGGTGGTCTCGTTGGCCCACAGGTACATCGGGTCGACGAGGGCGTTGAATGCCTGGGGTGAGTCCGCCAGCGTCGCGGTCCACATCGACCAGTCGAGTTTGGTGTAATCGGCGCGGCTGTCGAGCGGCAGGCCGTAGCGGTTCAGTTTGGTTTGATAAAAGGCGATCTCTGCATCGCGCACACGCTTTGGAAAAAGGTTGTAGCCGAGCACCTTGTCCCAAACCAGATTGTATTTCTGGCTCCATGTGCCGGGGCTGTTGAAGGCGAGCTTATAGTGATCGCCTTCGCGGTCCATTTCGATCCATTGACGGGCCTTGGTGTGTGCGCTGCGACTGTAGGTTTCCGCTTCCGCCGTGTGGTGCAGCAGCTTGGCAAGATCGGCATAGGCGGCCAGGGCGTCAATGGCCTTCAAGGACAGGTTCGCATTATGGGTCACATGGCCGGCGAAATCGTCGGTGGTCAGTTGGTTTTCGGGGTCCAGGCCATGCGTTTCGAGGTACTGCGCCCATTGTGTGAGTTGTGGCCAGAAGCGTTGCGCAAGATCGGTATTACCTTCCGCGCGGGCGACCGCGTCGGCCAGGATGACCAGGTTGCCGGACTCTTCCACCGGCATCTGATTTTCTTCGGTTTGCTCCCCGCCGCCGTATTCCTGTCCATCAGCGAGGGGATAGCGCCCCAGGTCATGCGGCGCAAACGGAAAATGCCAATGGTTCGGCATTGAGGCATATTGAAAGACCGGCAGCAGCTGCGCTTCCAGCAGTTTGGGGTTGAAGAAGAGAAAGATGGGAGCGGAAGGGTAAAGTACATCCACGGTCGCGATGTCGCCATTTGAGAAATTTTCCTTGGCGAACAGCATGGGATGGCCAGCCTCGTCGGCGACAAGAATATGCGCGGCGATGGATTGCCGGTAGGCGAGCGTGCAAAGCCAAGCGTAGTGCTCGCCGGCAGTGCGGGTAAGGTCGCCGCTCAGCTGCTGGTCAAAGGCCGTGCCACGGGCCTCAAGCGCGGTGTACTGGGTTTCGGCTTCGTCGAGCATGGTGGCTACGGGCTTGTCGTCACGCTGCCAGTACGGCCGAAGATTGCGGTGCAGGTATTGGGCGGCATAGTCTTCCGTATACGCCACCAGCAGGTGCCGCGCCACAGGTGAGGCCCCCACGGAACCCAACGGGAGGATAACGGCCATGTTGGGATTGAAGCGACCAAGGGTGGGGGCGCTGTCCATGGTGTCGGCGGTGGGCAGCTTGCCGTTTTCGACGAAGGCCTGGTCCGGATGCACGCTGACCGATAGCGTGGAGGGCTCATTGTCAGGCACAGCGAGATGGAAGTAGCCCCAATCAATGCGCAGGTCGTCGCCGGACCGGTTCAGCACCGCCTGGCTGGCCGTGCCGACAGAAAGGGTGTGTGTGGTGCCGGTCTGGTGGCGGCTGTACAGAACAGGCTGGCCATCATAGCTGGTGGCGATCTCGGGGCTTACCGAAAGGTACGCCTCCACCTGGTGCTGCGCGCCGTCGGTGCTGTGTGCGGTCCAGGTGAGATAGGTCACGGGCCGGGACAGCACATCGAGATCGTTCAAAAAGGCAGGCGTAAAAAAGGAAAGGCTCAGGGTGACGCCCTGCCCTTGAAAGGTGTACACGGTGTGGGTCGGCGTTACCTGCCGTGCGGTTTGCTCCAGCGCCGGCACATTCCGCGGGTCGGCTCCCATGATGCGAAAAGCATGGCCGTCGATGCGCGCGAGGCCGGTGAAATTTTGCGGATGGCCGGTCCAGTGGCGGGTAGGCGATCCGGTGAGCAAATCGGTATCCGACCACACGCTGAAGTAAGGGTTATGCGTGATCAACGGCGTTGCCGGCGGGCGCTCCGCAGCTGACGCCGCGGAAGAGTTCACGGCAGACAGGGCCGCGGTCTGGTTCACGATCTGGCCCACGGCCACAGCGCTCAACGACGAGCCAGGCACGAAGCCGGAAAGGGAGCCAAGCAGGAAGCCGGATAGGGCAAAGTCGAACAAACGAAGTTTTACAGAACGCATAGGTGGGCCGGAACACGATCAGCTTATCGTAAGCGGTTACATTCGCAAAGAGTACAAAAGTCAGACCTCGAAGTAATGTGTCGCCAACGCCATTCTCCATCGATGCACACCTTCATGCGCGGCGCTGCAGATGCGGGATGTTCAGGCCAACTCGGGTTCCGCAGGGAGAAGTGTGAGGGACAGTTCCTGCATGCCGAGGACAGGATGGACGGCGCGCAGACGGACGGCGCCCGCCTGTTCTTTCGCGCGAATCCAGATGGCGCCTGTGCCGCCGACGAGGCTGAAGGGGTTGTCGCCGATGATCTCGGCTGGACCTTCGAGTTCGAACCGAATCGCCTCGTTGCTGAAAGGGCGTACGTGGTCGAATTCGTCCGCCACGCGGAGCACGACGCGCGTCGTATCGGCACCGTCCGCGCGCAATTCCGTATCGTCAGGCAGCAAAAGGAACTTCTGGTCAATGCCTTTGCCGGAGTAGCGTTTCGAGATGACTTGCTTTCCGGCGATGAAACCGTCAATGCGCAGTTCGCCCCAGTCGCGCAAGGCCAGGTTGAACGGCGGATGGGGCAGGTGCGGAAATTGCTTGCGGTCGGGATCGCCTTCAACAACGAGATGGAATCCCTGGCCGTCATCGATAAACAGCTTGAGATGGTCGCAGTTCGAGCAAATCATGGCATTCGAAAAGCCGAGCGATTCGTCGCTGGGCGCCCAATGGAAGGCGGGCTCCAGGACGATCTCTTCTTCGGGCGAGCACATGGATTTGTAAAAACCCGCCGCGGATTTCGGTGTGCGGAACATGTCCATGACGCCGTGATAGCAGATGCGATCACCAGAACCGAACTCCGCATGCGTGTTGTAGTCGAACGCACACCAGGCGATGCCGCCGGCGTATTGAGGATTGGACGCGAGCGTGTCGTGCACGCGCGCATGGCGCACCACAAACTCCTGCAAGCGCTCTTTGCCGTCGATGGTTTTGGCGGGAAAGGTGTGCCCGACAAACTCGGTATTGAGGTAACGCGGGTGGTTGGGTTGCTTCAACGGCCAACCGAAATCGTTCATGGTGAACACATCTTCCAGGAACTCGGAATCCTGGAAATAACGAATGCCGCCGGTTTGCCGGGCCGTGTCCAAAGCATGGGCAACGGCGTTGGTGCGCACATAAAAGTCGTGGTTATCGCGCGACTCATTGATGCGCACGCCCCAAAGCACGACCGAAGGATGGTTCCAGTCGCGCCGTACCATGCGGCGGACGTTGTCTACGGCAACGTCCTGCCAGGGCTTGGGGCCGATGTGCTGCCAGCCGGGGATCTCTTCGAGCACCAACAGGCCGAACTCGTCACAAGCGTCCAGAAAGTGGCGCGATTGGGGGTAGTGCGAGGTGCGGACGATGTTGCAGCGCAGGTCGTGGCGGAGGATTTTGGCGTCCTGCCGCTGCACGCGGGCGGGCATCGCTTGACCGACATAAGGGAAGGTCTGGTGGCGGTCAAGCCCATGCAGCTTGACGATCTTTCCGTTGAGGGAGAAGCCCTGCGGCGTAAAGGTGGCCTCGCGGAAGCCAATGCGCCGTTCATCCGCGTCGAGCGGGTGGCCATCGTGCAGTAATTGAACGCGCACGGTGTAAAGGTGCGGATGTTGGAGGTCCCATAGATCGATGGGGGGTAGATCCTTCAGCGTTACGGTGTAC
>CAXTRN010000090.1:0-14705 GCA_964246645.1 uncultured Acidobacteriaceae bacterium | reverse complement strand
GCTTCCACCAGGTTCAGCGGCGAGGTTGAACCGGCGCCGCGGTAATTCGCCGGCAGGTCGAGCACCGCTTCGGGCGAAAGCGACGTGGCAATGGAGGCGTCATCTGTGTTGATGGCCCCGGCAGAGGTCGCATCGACCGTGACCTCGGTCGTGCTGTTCACGTTCAAGGTGATGTCGAACTGGAGCTGCTGCCGCGCATCAAGGTGAATTCCGGTAGCGGTCTGCCTGGAAAAGGTGGGCGCGGTGGCAGTGATGGTGTAGGTGCCGGGGTCAACGTTGAGCGCGTTATAGTTGCCGGTACTGTCGGTCGTGATCGTGCGATCGGTGTTGGACTCTTCGCGATGCAGGGTGAGGGTGGCATTTGGAACTACCGCACCGGAAGCATCATGCACAACGCCTGAAACGCCGCCGAGGGTTGATTGCGCCGGTGCTGCAAGGCCGGCACCGAAGATGAAAAGAAGATAAAGCAAAACACGAGGACGGACGAAAACCATGGGTTCTCCAAAAGTAAGTGCGAGATACACCGGCTTACGCAGGTGCGGCGAACAAAGTGTGTTTTGATTGTCCCGAAAAAGTGAGCCGTGCGCTCGGGGGCGATTCCATATGGTCAACGCATTCCTCCAATCGGCGCAGCAGGGGCGGAAGAAGAGCAAAGTTAGCATTGGAAGTTTGCACTTGCTACCGATGCCGTTCCAGCCAGGGTGCCGGGGTGCTCCAATTTCATACCTTTCCTGCAGCCTGCTGGAAATATTCGCAGAACCAACAAGATGCACCGAAGGATGTATATCGTCAGGGGTAGGATTTTGCCGATACTCACCTCGTGACCTCCGCATCCGTGCGACGGTGTGCTCTGGGCAAATTACGAGGGAGAAGCTGGATATGGACGGGGATACGTTGCCGGGTACTGAATTTATGCAGATCACATTGGTTGATCTCGATAGCATGAGCACGGAAGATCGCGACAGCCTGCCCTATGGCGTCGTCGGTTTATCACCCGAAGGACTGGTGGAGGTGTATAACCGCACGGAAGCGCAGACGGCCGGTCTGCCGGCTGGGTCGGTGGTCGGAACGCATTTCTTTTCCAATACCGCACAGTGCATGAACAATTACCTGGTGGCGCAGCGGCTCGAAGATGAGCCCGAACTCGATGCGGCTCTCGATTATGTGCTGACCCTGCGCATGCGGCCCACGCCTGTGCGCTTGCGGCTTTTGCGCAGTGCTGCGGTGGTCCGTCGTTACGTGCTTATTAAACGCTGAATAGCGTCCACCCCCTCCTGAACCTGCCGAGGTTTCGCAGCCACCCCAAGCCCAGAATGAGTGCCAGTGCCTTGATGAATACCCAACTGGAAGGCGAACACACGCAACTGTTGCAATTCCTGTACGCCTGTCCCGTGGGGCTGGCCGAGGTTGCATCGGCCGGAGAGATCCTGATGATCAATCCGATCGCGATGCAGTTTCTGCTTTCGATCGCGCGCACGCCGTTGATCGTCAACTTTTTCGACATCATCGAGGCGTATGCGCCGGAACTGCGCAATCTGGTCGAGGCCTTTGGGCGCGCCCAGGGAACAGTTTGCGACGCGCACCGCATCTTCATCCGGCCCGGTGCCGATGAATGGGGCCAACAAGCCAAAGTCCTGAGCTGCACCCTGGTCAAGCTATCCCATGAGCGTTTGATTCTTACGCTGACGGATATTTCAAAGCAGGTCGACCATGAGCGGCGATTGAAGCAGGCGGAAACGTGGTTTGCCTCGCTGCTGGATGGCGTGAACGATTTTGCCGTGCTTTCCCTCGATGCCCATGGACGCATCGACCGGACGAACCCATCCTTTTTGCGGCAAACCGGCTATCGGGAAGCCGAGGTGCTGGGTGAAACTCTGGAAATGTTCGAGTTGGCCCCCGTCGCAGCGGGCACGCTGAGCACGCAGGAGCAGATGGCCATCGCCTGCCGCGATGGGTGGTATCTCACCGAAGGGGAGCAGCGTCGCGCCAACGGCAGCCGGTATTGGGGACAGCGCCTGATCGCGGTGCGCCACATGACCGAGGGTAGCGCCGGCCACAACGTGACGGGCTACACCGTGGTGCTGCGCGATGTGACGCGCCAGCATGCCGATGCCGAAAAGCTCACGCGCATTCTGCGCACGGATCATCTGACCCACGCTGCCAATCGCATGCACTTTTTCGAAACGGCCGAACGTGAATGCAAACGCGCCAAGCGCTATCACCAGGATGTTGCTCTGATTTGTATCGACATCGATCATTTCAAGCAGGTCAACGATACGTACGGGCACGCCGCAGGTGATGAGGTGCTGCGGGTTTTTTCCAGGCTTTGCATGCAGATCTTGCGGCCGAGCGATCTTTTTGCACGGCTTGGCGGTGAAGAGTTCGCCGCTCTGTTGCCCTCGACCGATCTGCCCGGAGCCATACAACTGGCGGAACGGTTGCGATCCGGGATTCGGGAAACCACCATTGAAACCGGAGGTCGACATCTCACGGTTTCCGCAAGCTTCGGGTGTGCCGTGTTGACGGCGGCCGCCAGAAACGGAACGGACTTCAGCGCACCGGCCGACGAGGCCTTGTATCGCGCCAAGCGGACGGGGCGTGACCGCGTCGTCGGGGCAGCACAGGCTATGCTGGTGGGCGAATCGTTAACAGGCGAGTCTTCCCTGGCAATCTCTCTGGTGGGCGAATCGAAATGACAACACCGTTCTTATCGCGGCCGGCATTACAGCGGGTCGTGACCCGTCTGCTGCAAAGCGAACTGAAAGCCATCGGTCAGGGGCGTGACGCCGAAGGGAATGCCTGGGAAACGCAGCAGGCATGGCCTGAAACGCTGCGGTTCCGTGGCGAAGGACCGCATGATGAATCGCTACATTGCGATTCGTTCGATGTGTTGCGTCTGGCTGCAGCCGTGAACGAGATGTTTCATCTGCACGAGGCGGCACAGGAACTCGGCTTGCTGGCAAGCGAAACCCTGGGCCATTGGCTGGATAGCATTGAAGAAGCCTGGCGTCGCGGTGTGCACAAAGTTACCTTCACCACCTCCGGGTCCACCGGCACGCCGAAACGGTGCACGCACGAATTTGCCTTTTTGTTGACAGAGATCACGTATCTGGGCGAGGTTTTTGCCGACCGAACGCGCATCATTCCGCTTGCGCCCGCGCACCACATCTACGGATTCCTGTTCACCGCCCTGTTGCCGGATCATCTGAAGATTCCAGTGTCCGCCATGGAGAACGGCAACCGCAGCGGTGGGATCTCCGACCTCGGCAACGGCGATCTTGTGGTGTCGTTTCCGGATCGCTGGCAGTGGCTCGATCGAACGATCAGCCACTGGCCGGAGGGAGTTGCGGGCGTGGTGTCGACGGCACCTTGTCCCCCCGAACTGGCAGCCTCGCTGCTGGAGCATGGCCTCGGCTCACTGGGCGAGGTATACGGCTCGTCGGAGACGGCAGGCATCGGGCTGCGGCGCTGGCCGGAGACGAAATACCAGCTGATGCCGCAGTGGCATTTCGCGCCTGTACCGCCTGGCAGCGACGTGAGCCACAGCGAAGGCGCATTGCTCACCCATAACTCGGGACTACAGGTCCGGGTAAAGGATCGTGTCGATCGCTTGGCTATTTCGGATACGGGACAGGAGGACAGCTTTACGCTGGGTAGCCGTATCGATGCCGCCGTGCAGGTCGGCGGCACCAACGTGTACCCCGCGCGCATCGCCGATGTGTTGCGAACACAACAAGGTGTGCAGGATGCGACGGTGCGTGTTGCTGCTTTTAGCGAGGGTGGGCGGTTGAAGGCCTTTATCGTGCCGCAGCCGCAAGTGGATCCCACGGAACTGCAGCGGCAGCTTGAGGTTTGGACGCGCGAAACATTTCCGGCTGCAGAGCAGGTGAGGTCGTTCTCCTTCGGAGCCGCTTTACCGAGAGACGCGATGGGCAAGGATCGTGATTGGTAGGCAAGTAGCGCATGACCGTCACGGACGGCAGGATTACGTTACGATCCCTGTGATTCGCTGAGGGCTGTCCTGTGCCGGCAGCAGAACGGACATGCAGGTGCCCGAAGTGCCCGGCGTCGTGCAGCTGCGCACCTGCATCCGTCCTCCGTGTTCTTCCACGATGGTGGCGGTGAGCCACAAACCAACGCCTGAGCCCTTTTCTTCTTTCGTGGTGAAAAAGGCGTCGAAGATGCGTTTGCGCAGAGCCGGGGGAATGCCTGTTCCCTCGTCGGCAACAGAGACGCGCACCGCGGGCGTCATTTTTTCGTGCGTCCGCAGGGTGCTGCGCGAAACGCGCACCCGCAAGATGCCGTGTGTCGGGGAGGCCTCGATCGCATTGCGGAGGATGTTTGAAAAGACCTGCCGCAGCCGTGCCGGTAGACCCGACACGCGAAGCTCCGGCTCGACTTCCACCTTGACCGTGACCTGCCGTTCAGTGGCGGCGCGCGTGCTCAGCGCCAAAACGTCCTGCACGAGTTCGGTGATGTTGATTGGGACAGGGCTGCGGGTTTCCCGGTGAAACGACAGAATCTGCCGAGAAATTTGTGAAACGCGGTTGACCTCGTCGGCCACAATCGTCAGCCACTCCTGCGCCTGTTCCGGCTCGGTGTCGGCGTGCTGCAGAAGGTAAACAAGATTGGTGATCGCTTCCAGCGGGTTATTGATCTCGTGCGCGATGATGTGAGCCATACGCCCGGTGGCGGCCAACCGCTCATTGAGCAGCAGGGCTTCCTCGGCTCGCTTTTGTGGTGTGATGTCGGCCACGATGAAGATGCAGCCCGTGATGTGTTCATCCGGCGGCAGCGGCGCCGTGCTCAGCCGGTAAAAGCGGCTGCCTGCCTGCACGTGGCGAACCGCGGTGGTGGGCATCGTTTCTTCGATCCCAAAATGACGATGCAGAACCTCGGGGAACAGCTGGCCTTCGATCTGGCCGTAGGGTAGATCGAGCAGCTGCGTCATGGTGCGGTTGCAGCGCTCGACGGTTTCCGCCTGAATGATGGCGACGCCTTCGCTAAGGGCATCGAAGCTGGCGGACCACCCTTGCGCGATGGTTCGCGCCCGCTGTGCCTCGCTTTGCACGCGCAGCAGCGAACGCACCGTCCCTACAAGCACGAGCGGGTCGACCGGATGCACAAGATACGCGTTAGCGCCGCTTTCCAACGCATACAGCTTGCTTTCTGCGCTTTGCAGGGCGACGGAAACCTGCAGCACAGGGATATGGCAGGTTTGCGGATTTGCCTTGATGCGACGGCACACCTCATAGCCGAGCATGTCGGGCAAACGGATATCCAGCAGCACCAGGTCGGGCAGGTCTTTGGACAGTTCCAGCGCCTGGAGACCTGAAGCTGCTTCCACGGTGCGGAAACCATTGCGCTTGAGGGTGTGACAAAGGGTGTAACGATTCTCTTCTCGGTCATCGACGACGAGCACGGTGGGTTGTGCGGCGCTCATAGTACGCCTGCTGCGGCGAGCACGGCCCGTAACGCTTCGGAGGCCTCCGGTCGTGCAAGCGTCTGCTTCGGAAATAAGAAAGCGCCGTACATGGCAATCATTTGCAGTTCCCGTGCGTTCAATTCTTTTGATGTATGAATCACAACGGGTGTATCGGCTGACGCCGGATTTTGCCTCACCTCACGCAGGGTTTCGAGGCCTGTGAAGCCGGGCATCGCCACATCCATAAAGATGACGCTGAGTTCATTTTCCAGGCTCATCTGCATGGCTTCGCGGCCGCTGCGCGCTTCCAAAAAGCGAAAGCCGAAGGGCGAAAGAGCTTCCCGTAACAGATATCGGTTGATCTCGTCATCGTCGACCAGCAGCACCGGCTTGTGACTGGCCGTACGCAGCAGCTCTGCCAGGGTTTCCTTCAGAACGCCGGCCGATACGGGCTTGGGCAGAAACGCGTCGGCACCGGCCTGCAGCGGCGTGTGGCCCTCGTCCGTCACGCTCACCACCAGGATGCGCCCCGTGTAGTTCTTGTGGCGCAATTCCTGAATAAAGGGCAGGGCATCGACGCCTTCCAGCATGCGGTCGAACACAATAGCCGCCGGAGTGGCTGTTTCAATGAAGGCACGCGCTTCCTGAAGGTTGCGTGCGAACCGCAAGGTATATGCCGTATTTTTAAGCGCCGCCTGATGCACGAATCGGGTGCTGACATCGTCCTCGACGATGAGCACGAGAGGCGCATCGGGCGAGGGTGGTGCGAGTTCCGTGAGCGGCACCGCCGCTTCGGCGTAACGCACCGGCAACGTTGCCGTAAATGTGGAACCCTCACCGGGGGTGCTCGTCACGGTAAGGGTGCCGCCGAGCAGTTCTGCCAAACGGCGCGCCAACGGCAAACCCAGTCCTGTGCCGCGCACCCGGCTTTGGATGTGGTTCTCGATCTGGATGAACTCTTCAAAGATGCGCTCCTGATCCCTTGCTGCAATGCCGATGCCGGTATCGGAGACGCGAAAGATCATCTGCCCTGTTTCGAGCGCCGAATCCGGGCGACTCTCGGAATCGGCCGCCGCCTCGGCGGATGCAGGGGCTTGCGTCGACTTCATAAATTCAGCAGATACCTGTACGTAGCCACGTTCGGTGAACTTCAACGCGTTGGCAATAAGATTGCGCAGGATCTGCGAAACTTTGGCTTCATCGGTGAAGAGGGGTGGCAAGGTCTCATCAGCGATGAACCTCAGCTCGACTGCGGTGCCGGCGAGCAACGTGCGCAGCATGCCACGCAGCGCGCCAAAAAGGTCAGTCACCGTAAAGGCCCGCTGACGGATATCCACCTTGCCCGCTTCCACCTTGGCCATGTCGAGCAGGTCGTTGACCAGCTCGCTGAGATCGGCTGCGGACCGGCGAATATAGCTGACCTGCTTTTCCTGTTCCGCGGAAAGCTCACCATCGGCGCGCTCGGTGAGAATGCCGCAAAGCGCCAGAATGGAATGAAGCGGTGTGCGAAATTCATGCGAAAGATTGGAAAGGAAGCTCGTTTTCAGGTCGGAAATGCGGCGAAGTTCGTTGGCACTCTGTTCAAGCTCCGCATACAACGCCACCACGCCGCGATTGGTGTCTTCGAGCTCGCGATTCACCTGCACCAGGAGCTCCTGCTTTTCACGCAACTCGGCCAGGATGCGGAGCAGCTCCTGATTTTGCCGCTCCATTTCTTCAAACGGCTCGACATCGGCGTTGGCGAGCTTCGCGGCAATCGCCTTGACCTCGTCCACCGTTGCATGCGGCTTTGCCGGCGGTAGAGATTTTCCGATCGTTACGGACGTGCCGCCGGTGCCGGTTGCAATGTCGAAGTGGTCCATCAAGCGGCGGGTGCCGATCAGGCCCTTTCCCAGCCCCGTGCGGGATTCATAGTGGCCGCCAAGCACGTCGTCCAGGTTTCCGATACCCCCGCCCTTGTCGGAAACGGCAATAAGGAAGCGTTGCGGCTGCTCTTCTGTCACCTGAAAGGTCACCACGCCTTCACGTGCATACCGGAAAGCATTGCGCGCCAGTTCCGAGGTGGCGGTCGCGAGCCGGATCTGTTCCTGATGATCGAAGCCGAGCTGCAATGCGATTTCTCGCGCGCGCTGCCGTGCGTACACCACATGGCGTTCCGATACGAGCCGAACTGTCAAAAGGGTCATCGGTTCGGCGTTCCTCGTGCTCTACACACGCGTGACGAGCATACTGGCATCGTCGCGCCTTCGGCTGAAATCACGATACAAAACTCCGGCAATCAAGGTCGGATGCCGTCGTGCCAGCCCCGGGTAGGTATCCAGGCTCCACCGTGTCCCCAGACCATCGCTGTGCATCAGCAGCATGGAGCCGTCCGTCCAATCATAGGTGAACTGCTGCACGGTGTTCATGTTGTGTCCCGGCGTGCCGTTCATGGAAACCAGACTCTTGGCGCGGCCCGGCCCATGCACGGAAGCCGCGATGTTGCCGGAACCTGTGTAGTGCAACACCCCTTGATCATGCCGGATTTCGGCGATGGCGATGGCTGCGCCGCGGGTCTTCTGCAGCGCTTCGTGCACAGCTTGCAGGATTTGCTTCGGTGAGCCGCCCCCATGGCGCTGAAAGGCCGAGGTCGCTTCCTGCGCGGCATCGCTGGCGATGGGACCGTGCCCGAGACCGTCTGCCATGAGATACACGCTGCGCTTCGGGTCGAGGAGCGCGCTCCACCCATCCCCTGAAAGACTTTCTCCGCTGAACGGTACGTTCAAGGCACCGATGCGGCCGAGTTCGGGAGGCACGGTCGCCTTTTCGTGATGCAAAACGCGCGCAAACACCGCCGTACCCTTGTTTTCCTGCGAATACACCTCAAAGGTGTCGGCAAGCCGGCGAATGGCGCCCAGGCCCGTGCCTGGGGTCGAGCCGGTGCTATACCCATCCCGCACGGCGACCGCGACATCGGCAATGCCGGCGCCGCCATCCAGTGCCAGCACATCCACCCCGCGCGCTGCGCCAAATTGCCATGGCGTAAGCACGAGTTCGCCGCCGCCGCCGTGCACGGCAAGGTTGCGGGCGGCCTCGGTGACCACGATGCCGAGCTGCCCGCAGCGCAACTCGCTGAAATCAAGGGTGGTGCCGAGTTGCAGGGCCTGGCGGCGGGCATTGCCGACCTCGCTTTGGTCCTTGCCGTTGGCGGGAATCAAACGGCTGACCCGACCGATCACTTCCATCTTGCCACCGTTACGACCGTGCCGCGCCCCGGTTCCGAGGTGATAGCGAACTCCTGCATAAGGCGCTTGCTGCCGCCCAGCCCCAGCCCCATGCCCTTGCCGGAGGTGAAGCCGTCCTGCATGGCGAGCGCGATATCCGCGATGCCGGGGCCCTCGTCGCGGAAGGAAAGGCGGATGCCGGCGCGATCGCCGTCCAGCAGCAACTCGAGGACGGCTTCGCCCCCACCGCCGTATTCCAGCGTGTTGCGGCCGAGCTCGCTGGCGGCGGTGACGATCTTGGTTTGATCCACAAGACCTATCTTCTGCTCGATACACAAAGCTCGTACCCGTTGCCGCACCAGCACAACATCGTTCGAGGTTTTGATCGGCACCGTTTCAGATTTCTGTACGATCCCCGCGCCAATCATCAAGGTCCTTAGCATCCGCTACGGTTTCGCGAAGGTATTGCATTCCGGACTCCACATTGAGAGCCGTGTGAATGCCTGGCAGCGACATGCCGAGTTCCACCAGGGTAATCGCCACCGCCGGCTGCATGCCGACCACTACGGTCATTGCATCGAGAATGCGCGCCATGGAGGCGATATCGGCCAAGGTACGTCCGATAAAGGAGTCCACAATCTCAAGCGAAGAAATGTCGATCAGCACACCTTTGGCGCCCATCTCGGCGATACGGTCGGTAAGGTCTTTCTGCAGCGTCATCGCGAGCTGGTCGTGCATATCTACCTGCACCGTGACGAGCAGATAGGTGCCGATCCGCAGAATAGGAATGCGTTCCATCAGAGCGCCTTCACCGCGGAATCTGTCACCTGCGGACGTTCCATGCGAACCACCTTGCGTCCGCTTTGTTCGAGCGCTAACCGAAAGGCGTCGGCCAGCTTCGCTTTGGTCACGATGTCCTGCAGATTGATGCCGAGATGAACGATCGTTTGCGCAATCTGGGGGCGAATCCCGCTCAGAATGCATTCCGCGCCCATCAATCGCGCGGCTGTCATGGTTTTGAGCAAATGTTGCGCCACAAGCGTATCCACCGTGGCAACCCCGGTGATGTCGATAATCGCAAAGCGCGAATTGGTTTGCACAATGGCTTGCAGCAGGGATTCCATGACGACCTGGGTGCGAGCGCTGTCGAGCGTGCCGATCAACGGCAGCGCCAAAATGCCGTCCCAAAGCATGACCACCGGGGTTGACAGTTCCAGCATGTCTTCCTGCTGCCGGGCGATCACCTTATCGCGGCCCTGGATAAAACTGTCCGTTGTGTGAAGGGCCAGCTTATCGAGAAAACCGTCGACCACGGACAAATGTGCGAAAAGCAGATCGGCGGTTTGGGCATACTTCTGCCGTACCTGGGCGAAGATGGCCGGTTTGAGCGACAAAAGAAAGAGTGCCGTTTCCGACGCAGAAAAACCGAGTTGCGCACGTGCAACAGAAAGAGCCGCCAACATGTCTTTAAGCGGACGCCACGCGGCAGCACCAAAGTCTTCCAGCTTCGTTTCGGAAGGAACAGCGGTGATCGCGCTGAGAACCTCGGCCGCCTGGGCATCCAGGTCGCGCTCGTCCATAAGGTCACGGCGCTGCAGCGTCGATCGGAGCTGCGCCGTCCAGTCCCTCAGAATCGTCGAGGAACTTTCCTGGAAAAGTGCAAGTGATGAGGTCATAGAACTCTAGTTTATACGCGCTGCGATCATCGCACACCGCGCCTTCGGCACGTGCGACGCACGTGCCCCTGCTTTTGAAAAAGACTCAGGACGGCGACCCATCGCATCTGAAGCAGAGTAGATCACCAGAGTAGATCCGTTCGTGGCGGAATCGTAGAAAGGAACCGTATGCCCGATTTATCCAAGGATCATATTCAAGAACACATCGACCTTATTGCGCGTCATGAGGCGGATTTTCTTGCAAAACGAACACCCTCTGAGCGGCTCGGCGACCGCATCGCCGCTTTTGCGGGAAGCTTCCGCTTTGTAGGCTTGCACCTGCTCGTTTTTGTCGGCTGGCTCTGCGTGAACAGCTTTTCCGTTCTGCACATCCGCCACTTCGATCCTGCGCCTTTTTCCCTTCTGGGCACCGTGGTGGCTATGGAAGGCATCATCCTCGCCAGCTTCATTTTGATGCGCCAGGCGCGCATGGGCCGGCGAGCGGACGAGCGGGACCACCTGATGCTGCAGATCCTGATGCTTACCGAGAAAGAACTGACCGTCCTGCTTGGTGTGGACCGGCACGTCGTCAAGCAGATGGGATTGGAACATGTTGCGGACAGCCCCGAACTGCGGCAGCTGAGTCAATCCACGTCCATCGACGAGGTGGCACAGAACATCGCGGAAACCATGCCGGCCACGGAACAGTTTTAGCGTGTCCGCCCCTGCATGCGACTCGGCGCGGATTCCTTGCAGGAACGCGCGCACGGTCGGTTCCGAACACGCGAATATGCACAACACCATGCGTGCAAAGGATGGGTTAATTTAATCGTCGTTGATCACAAGGGATCGAAGGAGTTCCAGGACACCGTCCGCCGCCTCGGGATGTTGCAATGCGTTATGCACCGCATCCACAGCACCGGCCGCTTGTGATTCCGAGACGGGTTGCACCCGCGCCATCGACCATTCTGGAAAATCCCGCAAGTCGATTGCAGAACAATCGATCACGGTCACCTCATTGTGCCGGGGATCCTGCTGGATGCGCTCGAATACCTGCTCGATGGCCATCTTGGGGCCCTCCAACACTTGAGCGAAATAACCGGCGTTGTATAAAAGAGCACCCGTGACATTGCGCCGCCGATTGTTGGTTCGGGCTTTGTCAAGTATTTGTGCAATCACCTGGTTTGATCGATCTTCGCCTTCGGCGATCAGGTTGCGGCTACAGTAAAGAATTCTGTACATCTGCTGGTCCATGGCTTACTCCCGGGGAATGCGTGGCAAGGCGGTTCGAGAACGTCGTGGCGAAGAACGCTTTCAGTTCGCTCGCAGGGACGGCGGGGCTGTAATAAAAGCCTTGTACGGAATGGCAGCCCTCCGCGCGCACATGGGCCAGATGCTCCGGCGTTTCCACGCCTTCCGCGAGTGTGGCGATCCCGAGGCTCTGCCCTAAGGCGGAGATGGCCCGGAGAATCGCCCTGTTTTTCCCCTCACCGCCGGAAGAATTAATCAGGGAACGGTCGATCTTGATTTTGTCGAAGGGGAAATTCACGACCTGACTCAGGGAAGCGAGGCCGGTGCCGAAGCTGTCCATGGCCACCCGCACGGCCAAAAGCCGTAAAGCATTCAATGTGGAGCGCACGGTCCCACTGTCGCGGAGCAGAATCTCTTCGGTGACCTCCACCTCAAGACGGTTGCCGGACAGTCCCGACACCTTCAGCACGCGTTCCACCGCATCGGGAAAGCCGGAGCTTTCAAACTGCAAGGGGGAAACATTGACGGCAACGGTCATGGTTTCCGGCCAGGTGGCGGCGTCGCGGCACGCGGTTTTCACCACCCAGTCGCCGATAGGGATGGCCAGCCCGATCTCCTCCGCAAGGGGCAAAAATTCCGCCGGCAGCAGCAAGCCTCGTTTGGGATGACGCCAGCGCAACAGGCCTTCCAACCCGATGACGCGCTTTTCTTCCACGTCGATCTGCGGCTGATAGTGCAGTTCAAACTGCTTCAACAGCAACGCTTTGCGCAAATCCAGCTCTAAAAGGCGCCGTTGCTGGGCCCGGTCCTCCATAAAGCTCGCGAAAAAGTGGTACATGCCACGCCCGGCGCCTTTGGAGTGATAAAGGGCAAGATCGGCGCTGCGCAGGAGCTGACTTCGTGACCGGCCGTCCTCCGGTGCGCGCGCAATGCCGATGCTGACACCTACATTCACAATGTGTCCGTCGACCAGATACGGCCGTTGCAGCAGATCAATGAGGCGGTTGGCGAGTTCCCCGACGCGATGATCTTCGAGGCCATGTTGGATGATGATGGCGAACTCGTCCCCACCCAGGCGCGCGAGGGTGTCTGTGTCCCGCAACCCTGTCCGCAACCGTTCCCCAACGAGAGCAAGCAGGGCATCGCCGACCGCGTGACCAAGGGTGTCGTTCACGGCCTTGAAGCGATCCAGATCGAGCGAAAGGATCGTGACGCCGTCTGCCGTTCCCTGGTTGACCTCCTCGAAGGCAACATCGAGTTTGTGTTCAAAAAGCGTTCGATTCGCGGCGCCTGTCAGTCGGTCTTTGTACAGGATAGAGAAGATTTCCTCGCGCTTTGCAGACAACTCCTCCAGGGAAAGCAGCCAGGAAAACTCACCCAACTGGTGCAGATCGAAATGCACCTTCCGCTTTTCCGGTACAGGGCTCAGAATGAGCGAGGCGGTATCGCCGGGACGGCCGCCGATAGCTCCTTCGAGCCAGCGATGCAGCTCTGCTGCGGCCTCACTTTGATCGCCGCCGAGCAAGGGCGCGAGCGCTTCAAGCGCCGTTTCCTCAGAAGAGGTTTCTCCGTTGGGCCGGAGCGCTGTACGAAGGGCGCGGCTGATGTGCAGCACGCGTAGCGACGAATTGAGCACGATGGATCCGTGCAGACCGTGACGGGGGAATTCCCAAGCCGGAGGGGCGGAAGAATCGACGCCGGGCTCAGGGATTGCACCGGTTTGAGGAAAAGTACCCACGGTCGCCAAAACCGGTCTGGATAGCCCTGCTTTTACTTCTGAAGATAAAGGTGCAGGGGGCGCGAGAAACGATTCGTCCGCGACAGCTGCCGATTCAGCCAACCATGTCATGCTTCTCAGTTTCCCTGGAAGAGCGGCCCAGGAAAATCACCTAAGCGGGGGACGGCGCAACCCGATCGTCAAAGCGCGTGGCCGGTCGCTGTGCCAATTTGATACGAAAGGCGCTCGGCAGCAATGGGTTGGAGGTCGAAGTCGGGCCCTTGCCACAGCACGCGAAAATTGTCGTCACCTTCCCCGTGGGTGTCGGACACCTCCAAACGATGGCGGCCTTTGGCAAGCGCAACATGAAGGGTCACCGCGCGCGCGGCGTTGCCGGCTGAGCCGCACACCTGCGGAAACGGTTCCGGGCTCGCCGGGGCGGCGATGTGGTCGATTTTCAGCGATCCCGCGTCGTTTGCAATAACGACAAAGGTGTAACTGCCGTCTGCGGGTGCTTCGATCTCGCCCTCAAACGACACGGCATACCGATGCTCACGATGCGGAACGCCGGAAAGGTTCAGGTTGCGTGTCACGGCGGTGATGCTTGGCGGTTGGGTTTGTGTTTCGAGGTTCCTATAAGTGGAAAGAATGCCGGGCGAGCCGACAGGGCTCGTTTCAGCCGGAAGCAGAGCGTCGCTCACGAGGACCGAGCGCGAAATCCAGGTATGACGCCCTTTAGAAGAAGACGCATGCAGCAGAACGCGGAAGCTGCCGGAACCATCCCAAAGGGTGCCGCCCGTGTCCGGAAAGCGGTGCCTCACCTTGCGTCCGGTCGCGTACGTACCATCACCGAAGCTCCACGCATAGGAGAGCTTGCCGGCGTCGTCTGCATCGTTTACCGCCTCAAGGTGAATACGTTGCCCGGGACGGACCAGACCACTGGTGGAGGCGATGTGCACCTGTGGCCCGTCGGCGTGAAGGGTCGGTTTCGCGGCACCGTCCGTCACCTCGAAGGGCAGGTCGGCGTCCTGCTTCACCGGTGCTCCGGTCAGGTTGACGTTGTCGAGACTCACGGCCTCGACGTTGCCTTTCAAGGTCGAGGGCACAAGCGAGGGCAGATCCAGCGCCATCACATCCTCGAAGCTCACCTGCCGCACACCGGCCGCGGGCTGGCCCGGCTCGGCAGGAAGGCCTACCCGGGCAGGAAGGCGAAGCTGCACGAGCGAGTACCAATCTTCCAGGCGGACATTTCCAAAGGCAAAGTCGGCGCTTTGTCCGCGGCCCGCCGGGTCGGCCCACAGCTCCATCAGCGCAAAGGGAACGCCACATCCGCCCAGACCCATGTGCAGCACATCGGAGTTGCGCATGGTGAAATGCCCGCCTTCGAAGTTCTTTTCCGGCCAGCCCGCGCGCACGATGTTCGAGATGCTGGTGGAAAGCACGCTGTCTTCCAC
>CAXTRN010000089.1:0-14756 GCA_964246645.1 uncultured Acidobacteriaceae bacterium | reverse complement strand
GCCAAGGATATGCCCACAGGCCTGGCGTAGCTATTTGTCTTCTGGCATAGCTATTTGTCTTTTCGACATGCCACTGATGAATCAACTCCGGTCGAGACGGCAGAAGGTCATAGAAGCCTGAGGGGGAGGGGGCACTTAACCCACGGCTCAGCCTTCGGCGACGACGACGGCCATGGCCATATCGCGGGTGTGGGTCAGGCTCAGGCTCAAACGAGTGATGCCCAGAGTGACGGCGATCTCCCGCGCGCGGCCGTGCAGCACCAGCTGGGGCGCGCGGCCACGCTCGCGAGACACTTCAAACTCGCGCCAGCTGACGCCGCGGCTGATACCGGTGCCGAGTGCTTTGGCTCCGGCCTCTTTTGCCGCGAAACGGGCGGCAAAGCTTTCCGCCGCAGTCTTGCGCGCCCGGCAATAGCTGATCTCGCCCGCGGTATACACCCGGTTGGCAAACTGATCGCCAAAGCGTTCGAGACTCTTCTCGATGCGAGCGACCTCAATCAAATCCGTTCCCAAGCCAAGCACCACGGCGCGCCGTTCCCCTTTACGGTAGTTGCTTACGGTAGTTGCTTTTCAGTGTAGGCGGGCGCTTTGTGCAAACGAAATAGGAATGGACATGGGCGAACGTAGGTCGGCGCCCACTTCGCCAACGGATGGCGGGCGGGTGGCGCTGCGCTACACTGAAAGCCGCAAACATGGCCATCATTGAAGCCGAGCACCTCGGCAAAACCTACCGTTCCGGCAAGCTCGAGGTGCCTGCCCTCCGCGATGCAAGTTTTTCTGTCGAAGCCGGTGAATTTATTGCCATTGTCGGTCCTTCCGGGTCGGGCAAATCCACGCTGTTCTATATTCTCGGCGGCTTGACCTCGGCCACCGCGGGCTCCTTGCAGGTAAGCGGACAGGATTTTTCGCGGCTTTCCGATGCGGAACGGACGCGGTTTCGCCGAGCCCATATCGGCTTCGTCTTTCAGCGCTTCAACCTGTTGCCGACCCTGACGGCACGGGGAAACATTGAACTTGCACATACGATTGCGGAAACCGGCAAGCCGTTTGACCGCGCCTTGCTTGAAAAACTGGCCGATCTGTTGCGCATCACCGGGCGGCTGGATCACCGGCCGAGCGAGCTTTCGGGCGGCGAGCAGCAACGGGTGGCGATCGCCCGCGCGCTGATTACGCGGCCCTCAATTGTGCTTGCCGATGAACCGACCGGAAACCTCGACACGGAAAATTCCGAGTCGGTTTTGGCCATGCTCCGGGAATCCGGGCGGGAGTTGAACCAAACCGTGTTGATGATTACCCATGACACCGACGCGGCCGCGGTCGCCGACCGGACCTTGCGCATGCGGGACGGCCGCACGGTGAGCACCTAAAACCCAACACACGCTCCGGTTCCTGTAAGCGAAGGAGCCAGGGGAATCACCCTGTCGAGGGATGGAAATCTGCAAGGGTGCTGAAGCAAGGTAGCAGCGGTGCTCCTGAGACCGCTTATGCGCGCGCTGCTTTTCCTGCCTTTCTTTGCAGCCCTGGCCGGCGGCTACATCGTCCCTGCTCATGGCGATGGAGTCTTTGGCCACGGCGACCCCCACAGGAGCCGGGGCGCGCCCTCCGGCTCGACCGCGGTTGTGGAAACGGCGCTGCTGGACATCAACACAGCATCGGTAGAGGCATTACGGGCGCTGCCCGGCATGGGGCTGGTGTACGCGCAGCGCGTTCTCGGCGGGCGTCCGTATTCAGCGAAAAACCAACTGGTCACGCGTGGCATCTTGCCGGAAGACGCGTACGCCCGCATCCGCGATCAGATTGTGGCGCACCGGTTGCCAAAACCCTGACAAACGCGCTGGTCTCCGGTGGATGTCACGCTGGACCAGCGCTGGGTTCCCCGCTTCCGGCTAGGGGGGACATGCAGGCGGCCTTTTCGATTCCCGCATCCAATCCGCATCAGGGACGAGGAACGCACGAGCGGGAATGCGCACGCCACATGCCACTTGATGCCACGTGGCACGCCCCATGCAAAGGAGAACGAATGAAGATTATTTGTGTTGAAGAGCACACTTCTGACCCGGATTTACGAACAGCGGGTCAACCGAAACAGAAAGCCGAAGCGGGATACTTCACCGAGGTCGGCAGCGACTTCAGCGGAAGCCTCAACGACGGGGACGACAAACTTCCGAAGACAATGAATTTTCAAACGTCGACAAAGCTGCTCGCGGATGTGGGTGCTGGACGACTTGCGATGATGGACGAGCATGGAATCGACATGCAAATTCTTTCCTACAGCGATGCTTCGCAGAATGTGCCGGCAGACCAGCAGGTTCAGCTCACGCGGCAGGCCAACGACAGACTTGCGCAGGTTGTGCGGGCCAATCCGTCACGCTTCGGCGGCTTCAGCTGCCTGCCCTGGGCGCATCCTGAAGCCGCAGCCGAGGAGCTTGAGCGTTCCGTGAAGGAACTCGGGTTTGTCGGCGCGCTGTTGCTGGGGCGTCCAGCGGATACCTTCCTCGATGATGATCGCTTTGAACCGATCCTGGCCAAGCTGAACGAGCTGCGCGTGCCCCTGTACCTGCATCCGGGCCCGCCGCTGCCAGAGGTGCAACAACCCTACTACAGGGGGCTGGGGACGCAGGTGTCTGCAAGGCTTTCACTGTTCGGCTGGGGTTGGCATAGTGAAGCAGGCGTGCATCTGTTGCGATTATTGTTGTCGAAAAAATTCGACCAGTTCCCCAATCTTCAGGTGATCTGCGGCCATTGGGGAGAGATGGTGCCGTTCTTTCTAGACCGCCTCGACGACAGCATTCCACAGGTTGTCACCGGGCTTTCCCGCTCGATCAAGGAAACGTTCAAACAGCATGTCTACGTCACGCCGAGCGGCATGTTGACATTGCCCCAGTTCGAATTCATCCAAAAAGTGGTTGGGGTGGACCGAATTCTGTATTCCGTGGACTATCCCTACCTCACCCTGGCGGGCGCTCGTCGCTTCCTCGAGTCGCTTGCCATCAGCCAGGAAGACAAGGACAAAATGGCACACGGAAACGCCGAGCGGTTGTTTCAGATGTGATGGAAGAGCAATTAGCGGGCGGGGAGGGTGTCCTGGTGTTTTGAACGACACCTGCCCCACTCCAAATTATGTTGAACCTAGGAACTCATTGCCTTCGCTTCTGCATACAGCGGGGCGACTCCGGCGAAAACCGAAGAGCTTCATACGGGCCGATGCAACGCCTCGCACAAGGCAACGTGTCGCAACGATGCCCATCCGCCGCCGTGGAACGCTCAAGAGCGGCCACAAAAAGGTAGGGCGGGATGCGGGCGAAGTTGTTGAAAGGATTGGTGGACCTGATCGGGATCGAACCGATGACCTCTTCCATGCCATGGAAGCGCGCTCCCAGCTGCGCCACAGGCCCACTCTGAAGGGACACCTTCTATTGTTGCGGAAGAGCGGCGGGGAGTCAACTGGGCGTGCGGGAACAAATGCCTGGGCTGCGGTGTCTACAGCAAGAGAGTGAGCGAGCACTCGGCCGCCGGCGGCGTAGTTTTCTGTTCGCTCGCGAAGAAGAAACACAGGAGAAAGAGCCTTAGATTCCAGGTTCTTCCGGCCATGACGTTTTTGTGTGGACAACCGTTGTCTTTCGGGCCTATGGTAGACCGCATTCCGCAGGGGGCAATGACCTGCATTTACGGGAACAAGAGAGCGGTATGAGCGACCTGGCAAGCACGCTGACGGCGAGCATCGAAGAGCAAAGCTTTGTGCTGGAACTGAAGGCCGGTTCCGAGGCCGCGTTTGCCTCCCTGATCGCGCAATACAGCCGTCCTGTGTATTCCTTGATTGCGCGCAGCCTGCGTGACCCGGCGGACGCGGCTGATGTGACGCAAGAGGTGTTTGTCAAGGTTTTCCGCAATATCCATAGCTTCCAGGGCGGGGCAAGCCTGCGGACCTGGATTTACCGGATCGCGGTCCATGAGGCTTCCAACCAGCGCCGCTGGTGGAGCCGGCACAAGCAGCAGGAATTGACCCTCGACGACACGCGGGAAAGCGACGATGGCGAATCCCTTTCTTTGGGTGACCTGTTGCCGGCCCAGGGCGCGTCGCCGTTTGAGAATGTGTCTCGCGCGCAAACCCGTGAGCGCGTCGAAGCAGCCCTGCATGCGATTCCTGAGGTATTTCGAACCGCAGTGGTGTTGCGCGAAATCGAAGGGTTTGCATATGAAGAGATCGCGGAAATCCTGCAAACAAATGTGGGCACGGTGAAAAGCCGGTTGATGCGCGGCCGGGCGGCTTTGCGCGAAGCGCTGCGGCCCGGGGAAGCCACGTCGTCTCAAGAAACCACACGATCCCAGGAAACCACGCGATCCAGGGAAGTATCTCGGCAAGCGGCGGTCCCGCGGGTGCCGGAAACATGGTGCGGCAAAGAAACAGTAGCTGCGCCGCAGAAGCAGGAATCATCTAGAGTGCATCTGTCCTCTCGATCCCGAAAGAGCCTGGCGGCGGCTGACGGCATCTTACCTACAGAAGGCATGGTGCAGTTGTGAGCGATTGGCTTCAAGGCGAACAGAAACTTCGGAACCCGCAAGACTCACAACGCGCACAGGACACACAGGACGTGTGGGCGGCACGATCGGCTGGGGGCGCGCCGGAAGGATCGGGAGTGCTGGATCGCACCTGCAGCTGTGCCCTCGTCAAGGACCAGTTTTCCGCTTATCTCGATGGAGCCCTGGACGGTAAAAGCATGCAGGCGCTGGCGGCTCACCTTGAGGATTGTGCTCTTTGTGCGGCTGAGTTCGAGGCTTGGCGTTCGGTGCAGACGATCCTGGGGGAGCTTGGCCCGGCACCCCTGCCCACGACCCTGCAGGCGCAGTTACGCGATGCCCTGGCGGGAGAACTCGAACGTGGAACGCATCTTTCCCCGGTTCAGCGATTTGCCGCGGTGTGGCAACGCACGGTGGCGCCTATGTGTGTTCGCCTCAGCGCCGGATTTGCGGCGGCTCTGCTTCTGGTCGGTAGCGCTGTTTGCGTGATCGGTACGGCTGCGCCGGTGCAGGCCAGCGATGAGCATATGACCGATCTGCACCCACCCCGCCTTTTGTACTCGGAAACATCGCCTGAGCCGATCGCAACGGATAAGCGTTTCGTTGCCGTGTTGGTGGATGCAAAGGTGGATGCAGATGGCCATGTTTATGATTACGCCCTGGTGTCGGGCCCCAACGATACTGCCACCCGCGCGCGCGTGGAGTCGAATCTGCTGGGCAGCCGCTTCAAGCCGGCCACGGTCTTTGGCGTGCCGGTTCCAGGCCACGCCATGATCACCTACACCACGGTTTCGGTCCACGGCTGAGCCGAGCGAACGCGGACCGGGGTGCACCGGCGCGTCCTGCAACGATGCCGTGCGAAGGACCTCGTCGAAGAAGCCTTGCAGAAGATGCCGGCGTTTCCCTAGACTGCTTCCGTGTACCGATTTTGCTGCCGATCCGTTCGATTTTCCTTCTTCCGTTTTGCCGCGCTTGGTGCTTTTATGGGGCTGGGACTTGCGGCACTGCCCGGGGCACCAGGCGCCAGGGCGCAAAGCTCGTCTTCTTCAGCGTCTTCTTCCAGCACACCTCCAGGTTCAGACCACGGTACGTCCGACAAGGGCAGCCCCACTGTGCGGCCGCGGGCGGCGCAGATTGAGCCGGGCGGCGCGGCGGTAACGCTTGAATACAGCGAGCCGTTGTTTGAGATAGCGGCGGCACTGAATGTATGCGGCTATGACGCCGATCTCGAGCACTCCGCCCCGGTACGCCGTGCGGTGCGTGCGGAGATGAACGAGGCACTGGGCGCGAGCGAGGAGGCACGCACCAGCCGCGATGCGCTGTGCACCTACATCACACAGCACCAGCTCGCAGATCGCGGCCTCAGCACGGGGCAGTATGTTTCGCTGGCGCTGTATCTTTCACCGCCGCCGGAACTGACGCCCAATGTCGATGAAACCGAGCTGCCGCCCCAGGCCGCCCAGGTCGTGAATGTGCTGCCCCTGCTGCGGACATTTGCGACGGCAACGCAGCTGCACCTTATCTGGGTGCGCCACCGGCCGGAGTACGAGGCCTTGGCCGCCCGTGTGCACGATCCGATGGGAGCGACGATCCTGCGGACCAACATCTATCTGCACCAACCCGTTTCCGCCTACGACGGCCGCCGCTTCCTTGTCCTGTTGGAGCCGATGCTTTCGCCGGCATTGACCAACGCTCGCATCTACGGCACGGATTACATCATCGTCACTTCGCCCGACAACAGCGCGTCGGAGGACCCGGTGCGCATGGACGAGATCCGGCATATTTACCTGCATTATGTAGTGGAGCCGCTGGTGTACAGCCGTGGAAGCGCCATGGAGCGCATCCAGCCCTTGCTGCGCGGCGTGGCGGATGCCCCCATTGATTTTGCCTATAAAAGCGATGTGGAAGCACTTTTGACCGAATGCCTGATCAAGGCGATCGAGGCGCATCTGTACACGCTGCCCATACCGGCACCCAAGCGGCCGCCCACAAAGACCCGTAGTCTGGAAGCGGAACAGTACCTGACGAAAAAGGCTGCGTACGACCGTGAAACCGTGGCCGCGCAAACCGTGCTGGTCACCCGTGACGACCGTGCCGGATGGGTGCTGACCCCGTACTTTTATCAGTCGCTCACGGCCATGGAGCGTGCCGGCGATGGTTTACGGGACGAAATCGCGCCCATGATCTACGGCCTGGATGTGGACGGTGCCCGGCATCGCGCAGAAACAATGGTTTTCGTGAAGGACACCGCTCGCGATCCCCTGGGCGGCCGGGTGACGACACAACCGCGCAAGCCGGGGATGATGGATGTGGCCGAAGCGGACCTGATGAAAGGCAATGTGGCGGACGCTGCCGATCTGGCCGGCAAGGCGATGAATGATCCCACCGGCGATCACGGCCGGGCGCAATATGTGCTCGCGCGCATCGACCTGATGCAGGGGCAGCCGGAAAAGGCGATCGACGGCTTTCAGGCAACGCTGAAGCTCAGTCAGGACCCCCGCACTGTGGCTTGGAGCCACATCTATCTTGGCCGTTTGTACGACACCCTCGATCCGCCGGACCGCCCCCACGCTGTCACGGAATATCAGGCCGCACTGGCAGCGCGCGATGCCCGTCCAGACACACGGTTGGCCGCTGAAAAGGGCATCAAGCAGCCCTTCGCTCTGCCGCAACGGACCCGGCCAAAGGCCGAGGACGACAGCAACTTCGACCCGACGGGCAAAGCGCAGAAGCAAGCGTATAAACCGGGTTCGCCGCAGTGATGCCTCGCGAAGTTTGGCCCTGACCCGCATGAAGTCATGGTCGGTACACTGAGGGTATGAAGCGCGGAACAGGCGAAGTGGCGGCTCGATCGGCAACGGTGAAGCCTCGTGCTGCAGGCGGACGGGTCCTCGCCGGGCGGGCCACGGCAGCCCACGCGAGAGCTTCCGAGGACTCGGCCGCCCTGGAGGCCTTGGAAATCCAGCTAGGCTATCGCTTCCGAAACCGCGATCTGCTCATCCTGGCGCTCACGCATAGTTCGTTCATCTATGAGGAGCGGCTGGGTCGTGCCAAAACGAACGCGGACGAACCGAACCGTCCCGGAACCGACAATGAGCAGCTTGAGTTTTTGGGCGATGCGGTGCTTGGACTGGCTGTAACGGAACTGCTGGTGCGGACTTTCCCCGGCGAGGGGGAAGGGCAACTCACCCGCATGCGCGCGAGTCTGGTGAGCCGGAAACGGATGGCAGCATTGGGTGAAGCACTCGGCCTGGGAGCGTTGCTGCGCCTGGGCAAAAGTGCCGAAGTGGGCGAGGGACGCAGCCAACCGGCGGTGCTGGCCAACACCGCGGAAGCCGTGCTGGGGGCGATGTATCTGGATCTCGATCGGGACCCGGATCTAGACCCGGATCGGGACCCAGAACGGGAGCGGGATAAGGACAGGGATCTGGGGCAAAAGCCTGGCACCCGTGCCCGCACCGACGAAAAAGCGCTGCGCACCGTGCGCGAGGTCGTGGAACGCTTGCTGGTGACCCCAGACCTGCCGGCCATCCGCACCGAGGTGGCCGCTGCCGGTCGTGGCGCCCTGCGGGATGCGAAAAGCCGTTTGCAGGAGCGTGTGCAGGCGGAGCGGCGCGGTCGTTTGGCCTATGTCGATATCGAGGAGACCGGTCCGGCCCATGCACGGCGGTTTCGGGTAGAAGCGCGGCTGGAAAGGGCCGACGGCGGGGTCCAGGCGCTGGCGGACGCCGAGGGCGGCAGCAAAAAAGAGGCGCAGCAGGCCGCGGCGGAGCTGGCGTTAGCCCAATGGGAATTGCATGCGAAATCGCACGGGGAGTCGCAGGCAAAGGACCGGTCGCTCGGGACGCGGGACACGGATTCTGCATGAGTACCGCACCGCAGCCACCCTCAAACGAGCGCATGGTTGCTTCTGGGCCAGCGGTGATGGGCGCTGTGGAGAACAACGGAGCCGTTGTTGCACCGTGCCCTCCGGCTGCCGCAAGACCGCCCTCACCGCGCTTGCCGCGCCGTCCGCCGCCGCCGCCCCATTCACTCGCGACCCTTGCGGCCTTGCTGCGTGTTTTGGTCGTGGGCATGTTTTTGCTCACCTTTGGAGCACAGCCGTTTCGCATTCCTTCAGGATCGATGGAGCCGACGCTGCAGATCGGCGATTTTGTGCTGGTCAGCAAAACGGCATTTGGACCGCGGGCCGCCCACGGGGCCTGGAGCCTGGTGGAGCGGCGCCTTCTGCCGCCAGCCGCCGTGCGCCGTGGCGATCTGGTGGTGTTCCATTTCCCGCCCAATCCCGCGCGGCACCTTGTGAAACGGGTGGTCGCCTTACCCGGGGAGCGAATCCATTTGCAGGATGGCCGCGTGTTCCTCAACGGCAAACCGCTGCCGGAGGACTATGCCCTGTACACGCCGGCGCAACCGGATGTATTTCGTGACGAGTTTCCCAATCTGCACGAGGCCGACCCGAACATCGATCCGCACTGGTGGCTGACGCTCCGGCGATTGGCCGCTGATGGGGAACTGCTCGTACCGGCCGATGCCGTGTTTGTGCTTGGTGACAATCGCAACAACAGCGAGGACAGCCGGTATTGGGGGTTTGTGCCGCGGGCGGCGATCGTGGGCCGTCCCTTTTTGGTGTATTTTTCCGTGCCGAATGGGGCAGACACTCCGGGAGGCAGCGTGTTTGCGCGTTTCCAGTGGCTGTTTGCGTGGGTGCGGCAGCGCGTGGGCGTACCGCGGTAAGCAGAGTATTCCCAATCTGGTACAGGCGGTGAAGTGATGTTGCATTTCCCCATAAACGGGTGGCAAGCGTCAGTTACACTGGGGCGTACCCGGAATCCGCATCGGATTCCCAGGCAGTGAGAAAGGGAGCGATTGAGCCAGATCACCACCGAAGAGCGCGGCACCGCGGGTGAAGGCCTCCCCGTAGCCGGTGGTTTGTCGGGCAATGTCGCCGCGCCCAGGCCGGCAGCGATGCACGGCAGGTCGCCGGCCGTGGCTGCGGAAACGGAAACGCCGCTGGAAGCGCTCGCCTCGCTTTGCGTCGTTCTCGTCATTGGGCTCTTTATCTTTGGGTTTATCTTTCAAAACTTCATGATTCCGTCGGGGTCGATGGAAAGGACGCTGTTGATCGGCGACCATGTGGTAGTGGATCGCGTCACCCTTTCACCGCCGACCCCATGGGCGCCGTTTGTGCACTACAGGCCCGTGCAGCGTGGCGACATTATCGTTTTTCTCAAGCCAAACCCCGAATCTCCAGATCTGATTCTGGTGAAGCGTGCCATCGGCATTGCCGGTGACCGCATTCATCTGCAGCATGGCGTGGTGTATGTGAACGGTGTGGCGCAAAAGGAACCCTACGCCCTCGGACCGCGCGATGACGGGGAGCCCGAACATGCCTATGAGCCGTACCGTGATGATTTTCCAAGCGTACCGCCCGCGCCGGAAGCGCAACTGACGGCTGTGTGGCGTGAAAATTTGCCTGCCCACATCCAGAATGGCGATGTCGTAGTGCCGCAGGGCAAGGTCTTCGCCATGGGGGACAACCGCACGGAAAGTTTGGACAGCCGCTTTTGGGGGTTTGTGCCGGTCGAAAATATCGAAGGCCGGCCGACGGTGGTGTACTGGTCCTTCAAGACGCCGGCCGATGAGGAGTATAAAACGACGCTGGGCGACCGCGTCAGCTTTGTTTTCCATGAGGCAACCCACCTGCTCACCGATACCCGCTGGAGCCGTACCTTCCACGTTGTGCGTTAAAACAGTCGATCGGCAAACGGAGCCGCATGCCAGGCGGCCTGGGTCGCGGTAGGCCAAGCGGCCTGGGTCGCAATATATCAAGCGGCTTGGACCATTGCAGTACCTCAGCCTGCGCTCGTCGTACCTGGAAGCATTTCAAAGCACCTATGCAATTTCATCCGCAGCCGACGGCTGAACTGACCGATGCTCCCTTTGTTGCGCGCGAACCCATCGCGCCAACCGGGCCATCGCCTTGGCGTCGCCGGCTGCTGTGGTCGGGCTTAGGTCTGCTCCTGCTCCTTTTGCTGGCGTTTTTGCCGCCCTTGATCAACGCAAACCGCTACCGTCGGCAGATCGCGCGCTCAATGAGTGAAAGCCTGGGACGCCCGGTGCATCTGGACAACGTGACGCTACAGCTGCTCCCGGTTCCTGGCCTCATCTTGAGCAATCTGGTAGTCAGCGAAGATCCTGCCTTTGGCGAGGAGCCGACTATCCGCGCGGATTCCGTGACTGGGACCCTACGGCTTGGATCGCTGTGGCGCCGTCGCGTGGAATTCTCAACGGTACGTTTCATCGAACCGCACGTGAATCTTGTGCGCAATGCAAAAGGTCGCTGGAATTTAGCCGATGTGCTGCTGCACGCTTCGCATGTGGACACCGCGCCTACCGCGCAACGACGTGCCGGCCCCGCGCCGCGGTTTCCTTACATCGAAGCGACAGGTGGCCGCGTCAACGTCAAGTTCGATCAGGAAAAGCTGCCTTTTGCAGTCACGGACGCCGATTTTGCCCTGTGGCTACCCTCCCCGGGGCAGTGGCGGGTGCGGCTGCGCGGGCAGCCCACGCGGACAGATACCGATCTTTCCGACCCCGGCACCCTGCGTCTCGAGGGCGACTTGCAACGCGCGGCAACGGCCGCCGATGTGCACATCAACCTGCACAGCAGCTGGCATGATGCGCCGCTGGGCGAAGCGAGCCGCCTTTTGTTCGCCGAAGACATGGGTTGGCGCGGCAGCTCCAATCTGGAAGCGGCTTTGGTCGGCACCTTGCGCACCGCCCGGTGGCAAAGCAAGCTCACGTTAAGCGATCTGCGCCGAACAGAATTTGCACCCACCCGTCCGCTCGATCTGCAGGTCACCTGTGGCGCCGCACTGTCGATCCAAACCGTTTCCCTCGCCGATCTGCTTTGCACGATGCCGGATGAGGCACCGCAACCGGCCACCCTGCGCGCTTCGGCGCTGAATTTGCAGCACCCCGGAAAAGCTGCGGTCGCGGTGGAAGCGCGCGACGTTCCCGCGCATTGGGGACTGCTTTGGCTCGCACTGTTTTCCCCACGGGTGCCTACGGATGTGCACCCGTCGGGCTTGTTGCAAGCCAGCTTTGCGCACGCCCTGCCTTCTTCCGATCTGCCTGCGCTGGCCGCCCCGCCTGTGCGTGGAAAGCGCTTGAAATGCGCGCGGGTGCCCGCTGCCCAGGAGCCCGTGGCAGGCTGGAAGGGTTGGACGGGACAGGTGCGGCTTGCGCTGGCGGGTGATCCGGAAAACGCCATGAGCGAGCCAGGAGCAACAGAAAACTCCGGCAATTCCGCAAGTCTTAACGCTTTCGCAGATTCCAATAACCCTGAGCCGGCATCCAGGAAGGCGGTTGCGGCCAATACCCTAACGTCGTCTTTGCCGTCGTCCTTGGTATGGCGGCTTGTAACGACGGCCACGCCCATTGCCGCATCCTCTGCTGATCCCGGGACTGAGGCCCAAGTGCCATCGCTGGAGTCGAGGGGTCCCACGAACGCGGGTACAGAGCTTCATCCGGCACTGCGGCTGCAGCCCACTCCCCTGCGGCTTTCGCCGGGTACCGACGTTACGGCAACAGGAGCCATCTTCGCCACGGGGTACACCTTTTCTATAGAGGGGAACGCGAGCACGGCGGCTTTGTTGCAACCGGCCCGCTTCATCCCGCAACTTGGGGACGGCATGGAAAGCGTTTTGCCGTATCCTCCGACGAGCGCTACGTCCGCTCGGGTGGCGTTCGCCTGCGACCGCCTTTGGGCAACGACCCAGACGTGCACCTCATCGCGAGCTTCCGGGACCACCGATAAAGCAGCGCCGGATGGCAGCTTGACCGGGAAAAGACGAAGTCCATCGAGGCTGCAACGTCCATCCTCGATCCCCCGCTAGCCCGCTCCCCCGCTAGCCCAAACCGGTGGCTCGGCACACGGAAGCGATAACCTGGGCACTTGGGCGACCGCCCGGTAGCCGTCGCAGGGTACCGCACCTGTGGGCGATCACGCTGACTGCGGCTTCAGCGCACAGTGACGTTCACGGTGCGGGTGTGTGTGGATTCGCGCACCTCCGGCGTGCTGCCATCGTTGACGATGACCGCTGTCGGTGTCGTTTCGACCAGGACACGCTGGGTTACCGAGGATCGCCCCGCCACGCGCAGTCTTCGTGTGGTTTCGCCTACGCCGGAGCGAACCACCAACGGCACATCGGCAACCGCACCACCCTCATTGCGGACCGTAACGGCAACAAGCCAGCCGGCGGCGTGACCGGCACCGGCGGGCACCGGCGCCACCGCGACATCGGTGATGGTGAGATCGGGAAGTCCGCGATCCCGCAGCACCCAATCTGCAAAAAACCAGCTGAGATCCTGCTTGCTGAGGCGCTCCAAAAGGTGTTCAAACGCGATCGCCTGCTGTGCGGGAACCTGTTCGGGAACCTGTTCGGGAACCTGTTTTGGAGCCTGTTCCGGCGCATGTTGCAATCCCGGTGCCGGGTCGGAACGCACCTGGGTACACCAGGCTTCCAAGGCGGCGTGCAGGTCGCCATCGCCCACGATCCCGCGCAGCATCCACCACACGGCGGCGGCTTTTCGACGATAGATCAGGTCGTCCGGGCTCGCATACAGGGGAGGTTTGGGGAGAGCCGCCGCAGGGTCGGAACCCGGGCCGGATTTGGCCGTGAGATCAGGCTCGCCGAGCGCGACGGGCCGCATCAGGGTGTCCAGAACCGCATTTCCGGCAGCGTGGCCCTGTTCCCGCTCGGTCCACAGCAGGGCAAAAAACTGTGCAAGTCCTTCATCCATCCAGGGCTGGCCGGTCTGGACCCAGGCGTGGCTCAGGCTTTGGATGAGGGCTGTACCTTGCGACGAAGCCTGCAAAATGGCGAGCGGTGCCACAAGGAATGGGCCGTCCTGGAACGGTTGTCCCGGGTGGTCAACGGCGGTGAGAGCGGAAAGCGGTTGCGGTCCAAGCCATTCCCGCAGCAGGGGAGCGACACGATCGGCGGCAACGGCGAAGCTGTCCGTCTGCGACCCGGCGTTGGCGACCGCCAGGAAAGGCGGTGCCGTGTTCGCCGGCAGCGGGCTGTGGTTCAGGCCTTCGGGCCGAGTTTGGAGGGGCGGCACCGTCGTTTGTGCGGCCGATCTGGATGAGGGATCGGGTTGGGAAGCCTGAGCGGGAAGAGGGCTGAGGGAAGAAGACTCCGTCGCGCCCGGAGCGTCCGACGAGGCATCCACGGCACGAGACGCATCGCTGCCGGAGACGAAGGTTTCGGGTTCATTCAGCAAAAACAGGCTCAGGCTGCGAAACCCCAGAGGCGCAGCCGTGAAGGCGGCGGTGGCGATGCCGGAACGGCTGGTGGCCGCGGCGTCCATGTCCTCAGCCAGGGCCGTGAGGGCTTGCCGCCGGCCGCAGAAATAAGCCGCCGCGGGTGGGTTACCGGCGTATTCCACGCTTAACCGAAGCTGGACGGTGGTGTTCTGCTCGCGCAGGCGCATCTGCCCGATCGCTTGAAACAGGGCATTGCCGTCGCCAAGGAACAGTTGCGGTGAAGCAACTGGATACCACAGCACATTGCCGAAGCCGCGCACCCCGGTCCATGCACTGCCGATGCCGTCCCAGTCGGTGGATTCCCCCTGCGCGGCATTGGCGCCCAGCCGCTCCAGCCGGGCGGCGCTTTGAGGCACGGTTCCGGAGTAAAACAGATCCAGCGACGCCGTGCCCCCCGGCGGCAGCGGCTGCGGTAAGGGCAGAATCACCTCTGTTTCCGCACCGGTATGGTCCGCATCGGTGTCGAGCCGATGTTGGGAAAGGGGCAAAGCCGTGCGGGTCAATGCCTGTCCGGAACCCTGATCCGCCCCGCCCTCGGCCTTGCCGATCAGGGTGGCGCTTTCCCAGTGCAGGGTCGAGGAAATCTGCAAAGCCAGCTGCTTAAGCGGTGCTCCACCCTCGTTTCGCACCGTAATGCGGGCACGCATACTCATTCCGGCCTGCGCCGGCGCGAGCCTTGCGTCCAGGTCATAGCTTGTGATCTGCAAGGCGCTGCGGTCGGCGTCGGTGATGTCCGCTGCGGCTGTCTCATCGGGAAGTCGGTCTTTGGTATCTGCGTCAGGCGTCCCAAGCCTGGCGGGCGCCTGACGCGGATTTTCCGATTGCCCCGGTTGTCCTGATTGGCCCGGAGATGGTGGTTCTCCATGGCTCTGGATCAGCACCTGCCCTTTGCTGGGCGGAGCAGGGG